>JAQTVR010000042.1 GCA_028706995.1 Dehalococcoidales bacterium | reverse complement strand
TCTCTGCCGGCATTACCTGTCCACCTCACCTAAACAAACGTCTATACTGCCGAATATAACGATTACATCGGCAAGTTTCCAGCCGACTGTCATCTCTCGCAGGGCTGTCAGGTTTATGAACGAAGGAGCCCTGATATGAAAGCGATAGGGTCTTTCAGTGCCGTCCGACACAAGATAAAAACCAAGCTCGCCCTTCGGTGCTTCAATATGGGAATAGACTTCTCCGGCAGGCGGTCTTATGCGGAGAGGGACTCTTTCGCAGATGCTTCCTCCGGGTAGATGCTCTATAGCCTGTTCTACAATTCGCAGGCTCTGCTCCATTTCATGTATTCTAACCCGGTACCGGTCATAGCAGTCACCGTTTTCCCCCAGGGGGATATCGAAATCGAAACGTTCATACACGGAGTAAGGATCTGCTTTACGTATATCCCAGTTAATTCCACTGGCGCGCAGCGTGGGTCCGCTGATCGAGCAGTTAATGGCTTTATCGGGGGGAAGTATACCTATGCCCTTTGTCCTGGCAAGCAATATTTCGTTTTGCGCCAGGAGGTTGTCATAATCTTCGATATAGCGGGGCATTCGCTTTAAAAACTTCTTGAGGGCGGGGATAAACTTATCCGGTATATCGTGGCTGACTCCGCCAAACCGCATATAGTTATAGTTAAGCCTTTGCCCGCATACCATTTCAAAGAGGTCGATGATTTTTTCCCTCTCCCTGAACATATATTGAAAGGGTGTAAAGAATGTACCCAGGTCGTTAGCTAGAGAACCGACGGCAATCAGGTGGCTGGCGATCCTTTGCAGTTCGGCCATGATCACCCTGAGATACTCCGCCCTTTCAGGCACATGTACATCTGCCATCTTTTCTACTGCCATGACATAAGCGAAGTTATTGGACATGGAGGAAAGGTAATCGAGCCTGTCTGTGAAAGGTATGTTTTGCTTGTATGTACGCCCCTCGGCAAGCTTCTCTATACCCCTGTGAAGATAGCCTATCACAGGTTCGATATCGACGACGACTTCTCCATCCAGTGTCGCCCTTAGCCTGAACACACCATGTGTGCTAGGGTGCAAAGGCCCCAGATTGATGGTAAAAAGCCCGGTTTTAATCGTCATTTTTAAAATCCTTACGTAGCGGATAACCCTCGAAACCCTCCCAGAGTAGAATTCGCTTCATATTGGGATGCCCTTCAAAAACCACCCCGGCAAGGTCGAAGATCTCACGCTCCTGTAAATCGGCCCCCTGCCATATATCAACGACTGAAGGAATGGAAGGAGTTTCCTTATCCCGGCAGCGAATCTTTAAAATGAAACTCTGGCAGTGCCGAAAAGAAATAAGCTGGTAGACCAGCTCGAAAGATACAGGGTAATCGATAACCGTTATATGGGAAAGATAGTCAAAGTCGAACTCTGGAGTATCTTTCAGGAAAGAGGCGATTCCTCTCAGCGATTGGCTGTCTATTACCAGGTTATCACGGTTAACCTGAATTATCCCAGCCACTGAATTCTTGCCCAATATTGCTGCTATATCGCTGCCTGAAAGAGAAACCATCCCCTTATTGCCTCTTTAATGATGATTTTTTTATTTTTTTACGTAGCATTTCTATTGCATAGAGAAGCCCTTCGGGACGCGGCGGGCAGCCTGGTAAGTAAATATCAACGGGTACTATTTTGTTCCAGCCTGGAACAACAGCATAGGACCCCTTAAAAACGCCGCCGTTGATACCACATGCCCCCATCGCTATTACCCATTTCGGTTCTGCCATCTGTTTGTAAAGACGCTGTACTTGCGGCGCCATTTTCCATGTCAAAGTACCCGCGGTTATCATCAGGTCCGCTTGGCGCGGTGAAGCCCGTAGTATCTCCATGCCGAACCGGGAAATATCGAAACGTGGCGAAGCGGCACCCATGAACTCAAAGGCGCAGCAAGCAGGAAAGCAGATAACAGGCCACAACGCTGTGCAGCGCGCCCAGTTTAAAACGGAATCTACGGTAGCCAGCAACACATTACGACTAATATCTTCATCCAGCCATTCGTCAGGGTCGGAGATAGCTTGCTGGTTCTGCTTTTTCAGCGATTCTATTACTTTTCCTTCGTAGATATCCAGCTCGATATCGGAATAGATATATTTATCCATCATTTCCATTCCAGCATCCCCTTTTTCCATGCATATATATATCCGGTGAATATTATAAAAACGAAGGAAAAAGCCCCCCATAATCCCGTCGCTCCCAAGTTTTTAAGCTCTACGGCCCATGGATAAAGAAAAACTATCATCATATCCAGAGCAATGAGCATGAGGGCAAAGAAATAATAGCGAAAATTGAACTGCACCCAACTCGTACCGATGGTTTCCATGCCGCATTCAAAAGGGGTATATTTGATAGGATTGGGCTTCTTGGTTACAATCTTGAATAATCTGAGGACAACAGGGAGGAGTACCAGCAAGGTAGAAAATGAGATGGACACTATCAGGAACAGTGCAATATTACCATAGCTTTGCAACATTACTGCCTCACTAATCTAAAATACGTAAGATTTATGATAGAGTACGATATTATATCATAAAAAATATGATAATGCTATATGTAGGCATTATGCGTAGTATGTATATAATTATTTTACCTACATTATTGTAATCATTTAGCTTATGCGCCCCTCTGAATTATGAGCAAGAACCCCCCTAAATATTATTATTATTATTATTATTACCTTCCGGGTTTTTATATATGGTTTAAAAACATATAAACCGTCCGGATTAAATTTAAAATGAAATAGAGGCAGATAATTACTGCGGATTTTTACCGAGGGTAAATTTATACAGAGATTCAAAATCTGAATTGCGAAATGTTAAAGTACATAAATCACTTTCTATCAAAACATCGATGAAGGCGTACTGTCCGCTCATATACCACAGGCTTGACGGTGAAGTATAATCGGGTTCGGGATCAGGAATACCACCAAAAGAACCGCATATAGCATAGGTAACCTCGGAATTCTGAAGAAGCTCTACCTGGTGGACATGCCCTGAAAAAACCAGGTCTACCCCATATTCATTAAACATGGGAGTAATTGTATCTATAGTTTCCGGATTATCGTACCAGTTCCATCCGTAGAATTCCGAACCCGAGGCATAGTAAAACCCATGGCCCATTACGATTGTCCAGTCGTCGGCAGGGATACTTTCCAGTTGAGACTCGAGCCATGCCGCCTGGGCAGGAGTATAACTTTCCGCGCTCCATTCCAAATCCAGGAACAGGAAATGTACATTGCCCACATCGACCCTGTACCAGAGATCTGTTTGAGAATCTATTCCTTCAACACTGCAATAATCCTTATAATTGCCGAATCCTGAAAAGAGGGTGTCGTGATTACCTGCTGCTAATAGGGTAGGAATAACCGAAGTAGTATTAGATAAAGCCTGAAAAGCCTCCTGCCACTGGTCGTCCTGGAAACCATATTCGACAAGATCGCCCAAATAAAAGAACATATCAAAACCATTGTCCGGATTTGCGATTTCCGCCAGCATTTTTGCCGTCAGGTCGTTACGGGCATTGCCTGCGCCGAAATGTGCATCGCTGGCTACGGCAAAGCGTATTTGTCCATCTATAGAAGGCGTCTTGAAATATTTGGGTGCGCTGTCATCTACCTGGTACCAGTACCGGGTATCCGGTTTGAGGTCATTCATCATGAACACATGCTGTTTTGACGCCGTTTCCTCACCTTGAGTAACCGTCATATCCGAGTAGCCCCATTTCAGGGTATTAGTATCGTTTGTTTTCGTATTAAAGGTCACAGCCATATCAGGGATGCCGTAAGCGCCTGTTTCTGCGGCAATAAAAAGCTGTGGGGGGGTATCACCTATCCCCGGAGAAAAGATTCCGCTTAAATAGGAGAAACCGGTGATGGGCATAATAATGGCCGGCAGGGACATTATGATTATCGCAACCGACAGCAAGCGTAATCTGCCGGTTTTACCCCTATGCTTTAAAAACAGGTATAGCAGGGTTAAAAGCAGCAAGACAAGCGCTAAAACTCCGCCTAAAATAAAGATCAACTGGAAAAAGCCGTTCACACGGAAAAGGCCGATAGTGCCGTGCAAGCTAAAAGCCCAGGCTAACGAGGCAAAGACAAGGACGACGCCTGTGAACGCAAGAATTGTAGTTATGGATTTCTTCATATTTTCAGGGGACTTATTACTCTTAATTTTACCTAATAAATAATATGAATAAGATTATAGTGTTTTCCGGGAGTAGAGGCAAGTTGAGAAAGGGAAAATGCCTTGTCTACAATTACAGATGGATGTATAATGCCAGTAATTATGAGAGCTGGCTATTTGCGCACAAAGGAATTCACAAGTTGTAAAAACCAGCTTTCTAAGGAGATATAATGCCCAGAGCCAAGCAATCTGAAAAGAAAAATAATAATGAACCTTTAGAAGCGAAACTCTGGCAGTCTGCGGATAAACTGCGTAAAAATATGGATGCCGCAGAATACAAGCATATCGTCCTCGGATTGATATTCCTGAAATACATATCGGATGCCTTCGAGGATTTGCATTCCAAGCTTGTAAACGGCGAGGGTGACTTTGAAGGGGCTAACCCTGAAGACCCTGACGAATACGCTCGTAAAAATGTTTTCATGGTACCGCAAATTGCCCGTTGGAAATCCATATCCGATAATGCCAAAAAGACTGAAATCATCCTCGATAATAGCAAAAAGGTAGATATCGGCGGATATATAGATGAGGCTATGGAAGCTATTGAACGACAGAACCTTTCTCTCAGGGGGGTTCTGCCTAAGGTTTATGCTCGTCAGAATCTTGATAGGGCAAGCCTGGGGGCTTTAATCGATCTTATAGGCACGATTGCTTTAGGTACCGACGAAGCTAAAAGCAAGGATATTCTCGGTCAGGTGTATGAGTATTTCCTCGGGCAATTCGCACTTGCCGAAGGCAAGAAGGGCGGCCAATTCTACACTCCGCGGAGTGTCGTTAAGCTACTGGTGGAAATGCTTGAGCCTTACGAAGGTCGTGTATTCGACCCTTGTTGTGGTTCAGGTGGCATGTTCGTTCAGAGTGAGAAATTCATAGAGGCGCATCGAGACCACTATAGAAAGAACGGAAACGGTAATGGTATCAGCTTCGATCCCACCACTCGTATTTCCCTTTGGGGACAGGAGTCCAACCAGACCACATGGCGCCTTTGTAAGATGAATTTGGCTATTCGCGGTATTGAAAGCTCCAACATCAGGTGGAATAACGAAGGCTCCTTTCTTAACGATTTGCATAAAGATTTAAAAGCTGACTTTATTCTGGCTAATCCACCGTTTAATGATTCCGATTGGTCGGGCGAATTGTTAAAAGACGATGCCCGCTGGATATACGGCATTCCACCTGCCGGTAATGCCAATTATGCCTGGATTCAGCACTTTATTTATCACCTGTCGTCTCAACAAGGTACTGCCGGCTTTGTACTTGCCAAGGGTTCTCTGACTTCTAAGACCAGCGGAGAAGGCAATATACGAAAATCTATTATCGAAGCAGGGCTTCTGGATTGTATAGTTAATCTTCCTGCCAAGCTTTTTCTAAATACGCAGATACCCGCCTGCCTTTGGTTCCTTTCCCGTAAAAAGGATGGCAGAAAGGATAAAGTACTGTTTATCGATGCCCGCAATCTCGGTTTCCTCATCAATCGTCGTACGAAGGATTTCACAGATGAAGACATCGCTAAAATAACCAACACTTATCACAACTGGCATGACAAGACAGATGGTTATCAGGATGTTCGGGGCTTTTGTAAATCCGTGACGATAGATGAAATCAGAGAGAAAGACTATGTCCTAACCCCGGGACGGTATATCGGCTTGCCTGAAGATGAAGATGATTTCGACTTTGCCGAGCGATTTGGCAAGCTCAAAGCGGAACTGGAAGAACAGATGCTTGAGGAAGCGAGGTTGAATGAACTCATTCGCGAGAATCTCGCAAAGTTGGAGATAGATAATGGTAAATAATGCTATATTATGTCTATGGATGGTTGACAAATGTCAGACAATCTGCTACTATAAAAACAACATACCCACCAAGCCTCTGCCGCAAGGCATGCGCAACTTGGTGGGTCTTTTTTTGGGGGCTGAATAATTGGAAGACTATAACAAAGCCCCATTCACTTATGAGCAACAACTATCCCTTCTTAAATCTCGCGGATTGAAAATCGACAATCCCGATAATGCCTTAATTTTTCTCAAACAAGTAAATTATTATCGTATTACTGCTTACTGCATTCCCTTTCAGAAACCTCACGATGTTTTTCTTGCAGAAACTACCTTTGAAGCAATTGTGGAGCTATATCGATTGGATGAGGAATTAAGAAATGCTGTTTTCGCTATGTTGTCACCAATAGAAATTTTTGTACGAACGCAAACAGCATATGAGTTAAGTCATGGCTGGGGATCTTTTGCTCACTACGATCTTTCAATATTTCAAAATGAAGACAATGGTAAAAAATGGATTGTTGATTTGGAAGAAACTACAAAAGATAGTAAAGAGCCGTTTTTACAACATTATTTAACTAAATACAATGGTTTCCCACGTTTACCTCTCTGGATAGCATGTGAAATTATGAGCATGGGGAATCTATCCTCTTTTTATAGTTACTTAAAACCCGATGTCCAACGCAGAATTTGTGAAATAGTAGGAGTCGACCATAACGTTTTTAAAAGTTGGCTCTATGTAATTAATTTTTTACGAAATATTTGTGCACATCATGGACGACTATGGAGTCGCAATCTTTCAATTAGCCCGATGATACTTGATAAAAACCCACAGTGGCAAAATATTAAGTTTAATAACAAGAAACTTTTTGCTAGTGTAGCTATAGCAGAATGGGTTTACCGTAAAGCTGGCCTGCAATTGCGTAATGTAGAACCTGTATATGAAATAATGCGTCAGATAGCAGCACTTAATCCTCGCTTCACAGATTGGATGGGTGTACCAGTAAACCACGGAATTGGGATGTGTTGGGAGGTGGAATAATGAGTGAGTGGAAGAAATGTAAGCTGGGGGAAGTGGCTGATATTATTGGAGGGGGTACACCAAAAACTGAAGTTCCTGAATATTGGAATGGCTTAATTCCATGGATTACACCTCGTGATTTATCGAACTCTAAAGAACGGTATATTTTAAGGGGAGAGAGAAATATATCTGAAGCAGGTCTTATGTCCTCAAGCGCAAAATTAATACCCAAAGGTTCTGTTTTACTTTCTTCGAGGGCACCTGTTGGATATTTAGCAATATCAGATTGTGTAGTTACGACAAATCAGGGATTTCGAAGTCTTGTACCATTACTAAACAGATCAGATACCATGTTTTTATATTATCTTTTAAAAACCAATGTTGATTATTTGATTTCTCAAGCATCTGGTACTACTTTTCAAGAATTAGCAGGAGGAGTTCTAAAAGAATTATCTTTCATTATCCCTCCCCTCCCCGAACAACAAGCCATTGCCGGTGTACTTTCCAGCCTGGATGATAAAATCGACCTGCTGCACCGACAAAACAAAACGCTGGAAGCAATGGCTGAAACACTTTGGCGAAAGATGTTTGTGGAAGACAATACGAACTCGTTGCCTGTAAATTTAGGTGATATTATTATAATAAATGATAGTAAAAGAATCCCATTATCAAGTATGCAAAGAGAAAAGATGAAGGATGGACTTTTATATCCATATTATGGTGCCGCAACAATAATGGAATATATAAACCAGTACATATTTGACGGAGAATATTTGTTACTTGGCGAGGATGGGACAGTTGAAGCAGATAATGGTTATCCAGTATTACAGCTTGCAACTGGAAAATTTTGGGTAAATAATCATACTCACGTATTACAAGCAAAGAAACCTTTTTCTAATTTTTTGTTATATATAATACTTAAAAATACTCCAATTACACATATTATTACTGGAGCAGTCCAACCTAAGATTAACCAAGAAAATTTAAAAGCACTTAAAATTACGTCGTCAAAAGATATTATTGTAAATAAGTTGTCAGTGATATTAGAAAAATATTGGCAAAAAATACAACTCAACAATAACCAAATCCGCACCCTCTCTCAGTTGCGTGATATACTTCTTCCCAAGCTTATGTCCGGCGAAGTGATGGTAAAGATATGAATATGACTTACAATGTATACTGTGACGAGAGTTGTCATATAGAACATGACCACCAATCAGTTATGGTACTTGGAGCGGTATGGTGCCCGGCAGATAAATCCAGAGAAATAGCTGTTGCTATTCGCAATATAAAGAAAAAGCATAATTTATCTTCCACTTTCGAGATTAAATGGACAAAAGTATCTCCGGCAAAGGTGGGTTTTTA
>JAQTVR010000041.1:2452-8572 GCA_028706995.1 Dehalococcoidales bacterium | reverse complement strand
ATAGAACCTTCGGCTCGAGGGCTAATGCCCTGCCCAGTTCCACCCTCTTTCGCATGCCGTATGGTAGTGACCCCACTGTCTGTTTGCGAATAGGTTCTATCTCTAAAAAATCTATTATATCCTCGACTGTTTTCCGGTGCTTTATCTCTTCCGTGTGCGCCGGTCCGAAATACAGGGCGCTGCTCAAGATATTCTGCTTCATCAATATATGCCTCGCTGCCATAAGATTATCCAGCGTGTTTAAACCTGTATACAGCTCGATGTTTTGGAATGTCCGGGCAAGTCCTAGCCTGGCGGCTTTATCGGGACGGATACAGGTTATATTCCGGTCTTCGAAATAGATATCGCCTTTCTGCGGTTTGTAGAAGCCGTTTATGCAGTTGAGAAGACTGGTCTTGCCTGCGCCGTTAGGCCCTATGATAGCCAGTATCTCGTTTCCTTTTATATCTACACTGACATCTATCAGTGAACGTACCCCACCGAAGGACAGGGACAGATTTTCAACCTTTATTTTTACCTTTTTATCGTTATTCAATATAAAATTACCTTATAAAAAATGTTTCTTATTTTTTAGTCTCTTCGGACAAGAGTTTATCCCTGTACTCTTTTACACACCGGCACTCAGGCCCGCTGCATTCAGGTTTATTTTTCTCTTTCTTTCCGGATGGTTTAGCTTCCTGCTTTGAGGAAATGTCATAACCGGTGCATTTCGTCCTGCCGTCCTTGTACACCATTATGGTTACTTCATAATCCATGTCTTCGCAGTAAATTGTGGTTGCCGTTATATGCCAGTTTACCATGAGTATATGGTCACCTTAGTTAGAATATATCTTATATTACTATTCTTGGGCTGTGTATTCAACCTGAAACGGGTAAAAAATAAATTATCATTTGGCGTTTTTAAATATGTTACCCGAGCCGAAAGCATCTGCGATACTGTCGCCGAAGGCATAGTACCTGGCAAATACTCCTCTGGAGTATAAAATAGGCTTTATCTTATCCACATCAGGTTTACCGTCTGTAAGACAGTCTTCGTTAATATGTGTTTCCTCTATACTCCCGACGACAAATAAATGGCTCCCTAAATTGAGCATATGTACGACCTTGCATTCAAGGTTTATGGGACACTGCAATATCATGGGTGCTTTTTCAAGTTTTCCATAAAACACGTCAATGCCGCAGGTTTCTGCTTTATCGACACTGGTACCTGAAACAATTCCAAAGTAGTCGGCCTGTTCAACCATGTCCTCACTCGGGATGTTAACAGAAAAAACATTATTTTGCCTGATACCCTTAAGCGTATATCTCTGGGGACGGATAGCTACTGAAAGCATGGGAGGGGTGCCGCATGCCATACCTCCCCAGGAAGCCGTCATGAAATTAGGATGGTCATTTACATTCGAGCCGATTAAAAATACAGGCTGTGGGAAAACGTAAGCGCCGGGACCTATAGTTAATTTGTTCATACTATTCCTCCTTGCTGTCTTACTTATAAAGTATACCAGTTATTTGAGATTGTTATATTTATCTCTGAGCTTTCTTTTTTCTATCTTGCCGGTCGGATTACGCGGGATTTTATCAAACAAGATAAGTCTGGGTCTCTTATACTTCGGCAGGTTTCGGGTGCAGAAGTCCTCCATATCTTTACAGGTAATGGAAGATCCTGGCTTGGGGTCTATAACAGCGGCAGCGATCTCTCCAAGCCGTTCATCCGGTATGCCGATTACAGCCGCGTCGTAAACATCCGGATGACCCATTATGATCTCTTCAACTTCTATCGGAAATATATTCTCTCCACCGGTGATGATTAAATCCTTTTTCCTATCAATATACCAAATAAAACCATCGCAATCCATTTTAGCCAGGTCACCTGTGTATAGCCAACCGTCTCGAAGAACTTCAGCAGTCTTTTGCGGGTTTTTATAATACTCTTTCATTAAGCCATTGCCTTTTACGATTAGCTCTCCGACCGTTCCCGTAGCTACATCTTTGCCTTTGTCGTCGACGATGTGTGCCTGCCAGCCGTAACCGGGTTTTCCGATAGCGCCTACTTTATTTATGTTTTCCATACCAAGATGGACACATCCGGGACCTGTGGACTCGCTGAGTCCGTAATTGGTATCGTATAGCATATCAGGGAAGTATGTCTTCCAGTGCTTGATCAGGCTTTCGGGGACTGGTTGCGCACCGATATGCATCAGCCGCCATTGGTCGAGATCATAGTCCTCTTTTTTGATCTCACCTTTATCCAGGGCTACCAGTATGTCCTGCGCCCATGGGACTAAAAGCCAGACTATAGTGCCTTTTTCTTTATGCACCGTTTCAAATATATAAATAGGCTTTATTTCCCTTAGCAGCGTTGCCTTGCTTCCTGAATAAAGACTACCGAACCAGTGCATCTTGGCGCCGGTGTGGTATAAAGGGGGCAGCAGGATAAAATTATCATTGCGGGTTTGTCTGTGATGACTGTGCTCGGTTAAAGCCGCATGCTCCATGTTTTTATGCGTTAACAATATGGGTTTTGGCTGTCCGGTGGTTCCCGAGGTAAAGTACAGGCCACAGGGGGCATCCATATCCAGAATAACATTCAGAGATTCTTCGGATGCTCCCTCGATAAAATCTTTAATATTCTGTGCCCATTCGGGTGTGTTTTCACCCGTAAAAATAAAGTATTTTACAGTCGGTAATTGCGATTTAACTTCTTCGACACGTTCGATGAACTCTTCTCCGAAGAAAAGTACCTTAGCTTCGGCAATATCGGTGCAGTAAGCTATATCCCGGCTGTTGAACCTGAAGTTTAAGGGGACAGCCCAGGCGCCGGTACGGATGATACCGAAATAAATCACGAGCCAGTCTATAGAGTTCATCATCAGGTGAGTGACCTTGTCGCTTTTAAGTACCCCTGTTTTGTAGAGGGCATTGGCTATTCGGTTGGCTTTATCATTGAACTCACGCCAGGTAATCTCTTTTCTGAGGTTCAAGCTGGGCTTTAGTTCGACCAGCGCTATATCATCCGGATATAATTCGGCGTTTTTAGCGAGCATGTCCGATATGGTCATTACTTATGCAACCTCCTGCACACAGAGTAACAACTAGTAAGATGCTATGCCGGGTAAAAAGGTAGCAATACCCGGGAAAGTTAATAATAATGCTATGGCTATAATTATTGCTATAAGGAACGGAAAAACTCCTTTAAATATGGTCTCCAAAGATATATCTTTCGTAATGCCCTTTATTACATAAACATTGATACCTACCGGCGGCGTGATTACCCCCATCTCGGTAACCAGGACTATGATAACACCGAACCATATCGGATCAAAACCCAGGGCTAACACCAACGGGTAGATTATAGGAATTGTAAGGGTGACCATGGCCAGGGCATCCATAAATAAACCCCCGAACAGGTACATCAGAATTATTATACCCATAACCACTACATTCGATAGACCAAGCCCTGCTATCCAATCTGCAAGGATTAGAGGAATAGTGGTAACAGCGATGAAATGTCCCAGTACAACAGCGCCGGTTATGATAATCATAATCTCACAGGTGACCTTTACAGTATCGATGATTGCATCTTTTAAAGCCTGCCATGTCAAGTTGCGTCTCACCAACCCGATTACCAGAGCACCTGCGGCACCTACGGCTCCTGCTTGCACCGGGCTGAACCACCCGGAAAACAGGCCTCCCATTACCAGCAAAAATAAAATTAGCATTTCGCTGACACCGGATAACCCAATTATTTTTTGCTTTAGAGTTGTCGATTGCCCTGCAGGAGCCAAAGCAGGATTCCGCCAACATAGTATAACTACTACAATTACAAATAAAGCGGCAAGAAGTATCCCCGGGAAAATACCCGCCAGAAACAAATCTCCAATGGATTGTTGCGTTAATATGCCGTAAACAATAAAAATAGTACTTGGTGGAATAAGAATACCCAGACTGCCTGCCGAAGCGACACTGCCGGTGGCAAGAGAATCGTCATAACCATATTTCTTCATTTCCGGCAGGGCAACTTTTCCCATAGCTGCAGCTGTAGCGCTTGTCGAACCACAGATAGCTGCAAATCCGGCACAACCAAGAATGGTCGCCATTGCCAGGCCGCCGCGTACGTGACCGAAAAGGTTATGACTGGCGGCATAAAGCCTGCTGCTTATCCCTGAAGCAAAAGCGATAGAGCCCATTAACAGGAACATGGGAATTACTGTTAGGGAATAAGACGATAAATTGGAAAAAAAGTCACGTGCTAAAATGCTTAATCCTGCGCCTGGGGTAACAAGATAGCTGAATCCCAGGAAGCCGACGAAAGCCATAGCGAAACCAACAGGCATTCCCAGTATAAAAAGAATAATAAGGATGACAATGCCCAGAACGCCGACAACAACCGGGTCCATTTATTTATTTACAACTTTCATAATGGATTTGAGGAATTCAATAATTAATACGAAACAGAGAGGGACGCAACAAAAAGCGGTAGCATATATGAACGGATAGAAAGGTATCCTTGAAGTCATTGAAACTTCACCGGTCTGCTGTAAAACAAGCCCGTATTTTACGCTTTGCCATGACAACAGAGTAAAAAGAATGATACATAAAAGTAAAATGAAGGCATTGACGCCTGCCCGTATACGCTTGGGGAGACGTGTAACAAAAAACTCCACCTGGATATTGCTATGTTGTGATTGTGTGTAAGCCAGTCCGAAAGCGGTAATAACAACGCCGAGGAAAGCAACTAATTCAATTGATCCGGGAACAGGTGAGTTAAATATCTTTATCCCGATTATATCGGATACAGTGAGAACAAGCATAGAAACTACACCTGCACCCGCTATCCAGCTAATCCACTTGCTGAACAATTTTGCCCATTTATCCAGGTGGTCTATTATGCCCATAATTAAAAATCAAAAATTATCCTGCTCACATTATAAATAATCTAATGTGGGCATTAAAACTAATTCCCTATCGGTAATATTTATTATGTTGTAGTAGTCGATGTGAGGGGCAAAACCTCTGACGTTACCCATGCCACGCTATCTTCCATTGAAGGCGATTTCCCGCTCCAGTAATCCACCCTGTCGAGCAAATAATCCTCATAATCATCCCCAAATAAGCCACTGGATTTCAAGCTCTCGACATGGCTTCCTACTAACGGTGTTACAGCCCCGACCCATTTCGACATTTCTTCCGCAGAAAGTTCGAGAACCTGCCGGCCGTTACCAAGGCTGAGGAAATAATCTATGGCTACTTTGTCGTAATAGTCCCAGACCTTGCCGTGTTTTTCTATCCATTCATTACTGACATCGGTAAAAATCTTTTTAATATTTGAAGGGAAGCTATCCCATTTTTCTTTATTAATGACTACATACATATCTGTAGTATAGCCTAATTCATAACATCCGGTGACATATTTAACAACCTGGGCTTGGTTCCAGCCTTTTAGAACCTCTCGGGGGGTGAAACTACCCTTAACAACTCCTTTCGACATAAGCTCGTATGTTTCTCCCTGCGATGCTCCGTAAGCTTCGGCTCCAAGTGCTTGAACGATTTTAGCGCCGACACCTGTTGCCCTTATAATAAGCCCTTTCATATCTTCTAGCTTGGTAACTGCTTTTTCGGTAGTGATAATGACACCGGGTCCATGAGCATGGAAATAAAGCGGGTGAGTATCATCGAGCTCAGCAGGTTTGAACTCATTGTAATAGTCATTGGCTACCTTTGTAGCCACCCATCCGTTGGGGTATTTATGGGGGAGATCTACTAACTCATTAACAGGAAAACGCCCTACTGTATATGCAAAGCAGGACATGCCGATATCGGAAATTCCGTTAACCACACCGTCATATATATTGGCGGCGGCAGTAAGCGACCCACCCGGGAAATAAGTTATCTTTACCTGCCCATCGGAGAGTCTTTGGATTTCATTTATCCATTCCTGAGCTAATATTGAATTGAGATGAGTGGGTGGAAAGAAGTTACTGTAGGTGAGTTCTATGGTTTCTTTGGAACCTGTACTGCAGCTGCTTCCGAAAAGCGACATCGTCGTTCCGAATGCAGATAAACCGGCGGCGCCAATAATTAATGCTCCGGCGCCTTTGAGGAAATCCTTGCGGGTAATAG
>JAQTVR010000041.1:0-2352 GCA_028706995.1 Dehalococcoidales bacterium | reverse complement strand
GCCGATTTGCCCTGACAGGTTTTCCCTTTCAGCTTTAATCATCAGGTTATGCCATGGACAATTATCAATAATTATGGAAAAATCATCGGCATTACTTTCTACATTAAAGGAGAAGCCTTCGAGAGACAGCCTGGTGATGAGGCATTCCAGTAATGCCTGGAGCTCATTTTTAGTATCTACTATGGATTTAAGCATCCGTGCCTGTATTTTAGGCATGATCTCCCAGACACTTTTATCTATTTGAAGGGCAGCATCGAATCCGTATCGTTCTTCTGTTTTCATAAACCAAAGACCGTCTACGGAGGTGTAACTCCGGTGAAAGAATTCTATTATCTGTTTATCGGTTAGTTTAATCATTTTAAATTATTAATTTGCTATTAATTAAACCGCTATAGAGATAAGAATTATATATTAAAAAATAGAAACTGGCAAAAGTAGTAGATTAAATTACCGCTTCTTTTTAGTGGAGATATGGAAAGGGATATACAGCAGGCAGACCCCGCTGGTGGCCGTCCCTATAAGTATGCCGCTTATAACCAGTAGTACAATTTGCCATGTCCCATCGAGCACCAATAAAGACACCAGCAGCAGTGCAATTCCTATTATTCCCCGGATAATCCTGTCGGTGGTTCCCATATTAGTCATGTCATTCCTCCATATACTACCTGAATTAAGGTAAAAGGTTTTATTTTATCATCAGCTTATGCACCGGAGTCAGGAAGTTTGCGGGATATACTGATGTCTTCAGGATCATTGATCTTTTCCATATCCTGTCCGGAGCAAACCAGTGTGCCCCCGCCGACGTTAGTCACTGTTACCTCGTTGCCGCAGATGTTACATCTATAAATTTCACCGATTTTCTCAACGTTCATCCAAACCCTCCTGTATTGAAGACAGTAAATCATATATACAATTCATATATTAATCGGGCAGCACTATCATTGCAATAGTATTTCAGGAGATTCGATATAATTAGACGGTGGAATGGTAAAAATATTTATTTGTAGATAGTAGCTATATAAGGTATAATATGATTGATAGTTTAAGTTTAGGTTAATAAAAGCTTCTTAGAATCCCTTCAGATTTGTGACAAGTGTTGTATGGCCCGAACTCCAACTAATTAAAAGAGAGGAGGACATACGATGATTTTCAAAGACAAAGATCTTCAATGTGCCGATTGCAATAAAGATTTTATTTTTACTGCTGCGGAACAGGAAGAGTTTGAGTCAAGGGGTTATACCAACTCCCCCAGGCGTTGTACTTCATGTCGCAATGAAAGAAAAGCGCGCCAGAACAGTAGTACTGTCGGTAGTTATAGAAATGATAGTAATATTGACAGGACAAGGCGACAAATGTTTCCAGCTGTATGCTCTGAGTGTAAAAAGGAGACGCAAGTCCCTTTCAAGCCCAGTGAAAATAAGCTGGTTTATTGCAGCAACTGCTACAACAAAGTAAGAACCGGCAGATAAAAAATTAATCTGGTATTCAAAATATTAACGAGAAAAATAAGGAGCTAAGAATATGAAAATGTATGTGGGGAATTTATCCTACGATTTAACCGAAGATGAATTAAAGCAGAAGTTTATGGAATATGGAGAAGTAAGTTCCGTAAGCATCTTAACCGATAGAGAGACCGGCCGACCCAAGGGTTTCGGTTTTGTAGAAATGGCGTCCAAGTCGGAGGCTGAGGCTGCAATTGCGGGCCTGAACGGTAAAACGATAAAAGACCGGACTATTGTAGTCAACGAAGCCCGTCCGCGTGCAGATAATAGAAGTAGCAGCGGCGGTGGCAGGTCGGGTGGCGGATATGGTGGCGGTGGATATGGCGGAGGAAATCGTAGTAGAAGGTACTAATCCCTTTCCCCGCTCGATTCTACTTAAACAGCGAGAACACGTGTCGATAACAGGTATTAAGGTAAACTCCTCCCTATCTTTTTATACTCAGGGGAGGGGTTTGCCTTTTTCGGGTTATATATCATATCTAGAATGTATGAACCCGGCAAATTTATAAGGAGTTTAAATGAGTTTCGATAACTTTAATTTACATCCGAGCATTATGGAAGGTGTACGGGCGCTCGGATATGTTGAACCTACACCAATACAGATAAAATCTATACCTCTGATTATGCAGGGTCGCGATATAGTGGGGCTTGCGCAAACCGGAACCGGAAAGACAGCGGCTTTTGCGCTGCCGATATTGCAGAGACTGATAAGCGGGAAACGGCGTTGCGTCAGGGCTCTTATAATGTCGCCTACCCGTGAACTGGCGGAACAAACCTGCGAGTCAATAAATAAACTGGGTAGGAAAACCGGATTAAGCAGCATTTCAATATATGGCGGTGTGAGGATAGA
>JAQTVR010000040.1 GCA_028706995.1 Dehalococcoidales bacterium | reverse complement strand
TCTTATTAAATTCGGGCGGGCTGCTAAAGAACACGGCGCCTGCAGATTGCGGTATTGCGACACCCTGGGCTATGACAATCCCTTCTCTATTTACGAAACTGCCAGGGCATTGGCTGAAAACATTGGGCTGCCCATCGAGCTGCATTGCCATGGTGACTTGGGAATGGCGGTAGCCATTTCGATTGCCGGGGCAAAGGGGGTTATAGACGGGGGGCAGGACGCTTACATAAATACTACTGTTAACGGAATAGGTGAAAGGTGTGGAAATGCCGACCTGATAGCAACGATTCTTGCTATTACCAAATCGAAGGGGTTCGGGGAGAAATATCAACTGGGTGATCGCATAGACCTCTCGAAAGCCTACAAGATAGCCAAATTCGCCAGTTATGCTTTCCATGTTCCTATCCCTATAAATCAACCGGGTGTGGGAGCAAATGCATTTGCTCATGAATCCGGTATTCACGCCGATGGTGTACTTAAAGATCCCGAAAATTATGAACTTTATAGTTTTGAAGAGCTTGGGAGAGGTGATCCTGAACTGGTTGAGACCGGCAGGGAGATCTGTGCCGGGGAATACAGCGGTATTTCCGGTTTCAGCCATATAATGGGCAAGATGTCTATCACATTTGCCAGTAGAGAAGAGGCTAACAGGGTTTTGGAACTGGTCAGATACGCCAACGTAGAAGCACAAAAACCCCTTACGGAAGATGAATTGAAGTTTATCACCGAATATCCGGATATTGCCAAAAAGCTGCTGACTTTGACTCCGCTGGAATAATAAACCATTTAGCCTGTAACTATGAGTAACTCTTTACAACTAACGGGGTTGATCTTTTAAATACAACCCCGTTAATCAATTTTAAATTCTATGTTCCGTGATATAATTCTCTGGGGATGATCCGGTGCCTCTATGAATGATGAAGTAACAGACCATTTATTAAAAGAAATCTACCAACGGCTGATGACCGCTTACGGGCCGCAACAGTGGTGGCCGGCTCCATCACCCTTCGAAGTAATGGTGGGAGCGGTGCTCACCCAGTCTACTGCATGGATAAATGTAGAAAAAGCAATCGATAACTTAAAAGCGGCTCAGGTACTTTCACCTGAATCAATAAGGAATGTGTCTTTCTCAGACCTCGCACAGATTATCAAGCCCAGCGGTTATTATAATGTGAAGGCACGCAAGCTTAAATCACTGGCTTACTGGCTGGGGGCTACTTTTGCCGATAACATCGACAAAATGGCTGAATGTGATACGAAGAGCCTGCGTGAGCAGTTCCTTTCCGTTTACGGTATCGGTCCTGAAACAGCCGATTCCATCCTGCTATATGTAGTGAAAAAGCCGATTTTTGTCATAGATACCTATACCCGCCGTATCATCAGCCGAATCGGGCTGATGTTAAAAGATAATAGTTATGACGACTACCAAAGACTCTTTATGGTACACCTGAAGGCGGATGTCGTGATTTATAATGAATACCACGCCCTGCTTGTGAAACTGGCTAAAGAGGCATGTAATAAAAAACCACTTTGTCGGAAATGCTGCCTTAACGATATCTGTCGGTTCTATAAAGAGTTATTTATAATATAAGAGAAATGAAGATTGAAAAAGATATAGCTCTAATCCATGGCAAAATATTGCTCGGGTTCTGCCGCTCAAATGACGCGCAGAAACACCATAATATCGCCAAGGAATCCATAGCCGACCTTGCCACGCGGACCAAGCTACTTCTAAATAAGACCTATTTTTGATTTCTCTCTGCTGTAGAGGCCATATTCACTAATTCGGCTATATCGGCCACTTTTAGCAGATCTTCGCAACCCCTGGATTTTATGGCATCTTCAAACATCTGCAGGCAAAACGGACAGGCCGTAGCTATTACCCTTGCTCCAGTCTTTTGTGCCTGCTCGATGCGCATTTCGTTGATTCTCAATCCGGTATTTCCCTCCATCCACATATGCCCGCCGCCAGCGCCGCAACAAAAGCTTTTTCTACCTTTATCTTTCATTTCTATTAGTTCAGTGCCCGGCAACATCTGAAGTATCCTGCGGGGCTGTTCATAAATATCGTTATATCTGCCCAGATAACAGGGATCATGATAAGTAACAGACTCTCCGACAGTTTGACTCATCTTTACTTTTTCTTCTTCCAGCAAGGAGGCGATAAGTTCGCTGTGATGAATAATATCGAAATGCCCGCCGAACCGGGGATATTCGTTTTTAATGGTGTTGTAACAATGTGGACAAACGGTGACTATCTTCTTAATATTATAGTTCTTCAGTTTTTCGATATTCCCGGCCGCCTGCATCTGGAAAAGGTATTCGTTACCCAGCCTTCGGGCCGGTTCTCCGCAACAGCTCTCTTCATCCCCCATTATGGCAAAGTTTATACCCGCTGCTTTCATCACTGCGGTTACCGAACGTATCACCTTTATGCACCGCTCTTCCAGCGCGCCTGTACAACCCACCCATAAGAGATATTCGATATTACTATCTTCGGATATATTTTTAATATCCAGTCCTTCCGCCCAATCAGTACGTGAAGCTGTGGTTCCACGCCATGGATGGCCCCTTGCTTCGATATTTCTCATTGCCTGCTCTGCTGTATCCGGCATCACCGCCTGTTCCAGCACCAGGTTACGCCTGAGGTCGACTATTTTATCGACATGTTCAATATAAACCGGGCAAACCTCGTCGCAAATGCGGCAGGTTGTGCAAGCCCATATTTCATCCTGAGCTATTACGTTACCGGGCAAACTTTCAGATGATTTTTTATCTGTCGACTTCAAAAGAGCCGGGGCAGTTTTTAATAATTGTATTTTGAGCTCCTGGATAAGGTTCCTCGGGTTGAGGGGTTTACCGCTGGCAGTCGCCGGGCAGGCTTCCATGCACTTGCCACAGGAAACACAGGAAAAAAGATCCAGCATCTGCTTTTGCGACAGGTTGTTTATTGCAGCAGCCCCAAAGGTTTCGGCGCTTTCCAGGTCTATCGTTCTAAGTTCGCCCTTTGCCAGCGGCGAACGAAAGAAGATGTTCAAGACCGAAGCGACCATATGCAAATATCTGGTATAAGCAATAAGTAACAGAGTAAAAAGGACTATTATCCAGTTTATCCAGAAAAAAGCAAGGTTTAACGTCTCCAACAAACTTGTACCTATACCGTTAAAAAGATCACTCAACACCATGCTTGCCGGCGGCAAAACAGCACCCAGTCCGGCCGGCGGATAACCCAGGGATATACTTGTCGCTGTTTTTAAAAGATATGTCAGCGGAATAAGTATAACGCCGACCAGGATGATAGCAGCTTCGATCGTTTGCCCGTTCTTTAATCTCGGCGGCTTTACGATATACCGGCGAACCAGTCCCCATACGGCGGCAATAATCACCATAACGGCGACGATATCCATAATCCAGCTATAATAGAAATAGAAGGCTCCCGACTCAAGTGACGGCGAAAGACCGAAACCTGCACCGATAATGACAAATACCAGGTAATAGATAACGAAGATAGAAAATCCCAGAGGGAACATCGCATGGGTCATTCCCGCCCTGTCTTTTAAGGAAAGGTCCTTAAGCTGATCCCAGTGTGTCAGCGCTGTAAATACGGCTTCGAATGCCCGCCGCCACCAGTGGCTATAACCCTGCTCCGTATGCCCTAAGGAAATATAGCGGAAGAGTTTATATATACGATAGGTGAACAATCCGGCAGCAATGATAGTTAATATCCATAATAAGACATAACCGGATATACCGAAAAGCATACTATCAAGCGGTGCCATATTTCCCCCAAACTTTAAATTAACCGGAAAATTTTAACGCAAACGTGTACAGGTTATTAATCCCTGTCCCCCGATTTCCTATTTATCCATACCTTGCTATCGCGGATGTCTCTATCAAAGAATAAGCGGTTGAAAAATAACTCTAACGCTGGAACCGATTGACTGAGGGCAGTTCTGGGGGTTATCACCCTTCTGAGCAGTGCAAGCAGAGTTAGTGCGCCAAAGCCCAGGGTTATGGGTAATCTATCCTCTATACCTATACCCAATGTCTCATATAAAAACCAGCTTAGAAATGGCATGGAAAGCAACCCCAGAAAAACACCAAAAGCCACCTGCTTAACCGGAGCAAAAATATAAGTAATAAAAAGCAGGATAAGCCCCGTCCATGGGGATAACGGAATGATTACTCCTAAAGTGGTAAAAATACCGCGTCCCCCTTTAAAGTTAAGGAATATCGGCCAGTTGTGACCGATTACAACGGCAATACCTATAGTTATCTGGGTGGCAGCACCCAACTCCATAAGCTGCGCAATCCATACTGCCAGTGCTCCTTTGCCTATATCGAAAATCGTGACCGGAATCGCCATCCATTTCGAGGTCACCCGCATTACGTTTGAAGCACCGATTTTCCCTGTGCCATGTTCGCGTATATCAATTCCGTAAAACCATTTGGGCAACATATACCCGGCATGGATAGAACCTAAAAGATAAGCCCCGATTAGAAGTAATATAAATTCAAGGGTCATAAATCCTCCCGTACACGTAATATGCTGTAACCTGATATATTCTGCTATGAGTTACGCTTTTTAACAGCTAAAGCTATTAATCGTTCTGCGGCTTCCAGCGGCACGTTAGCTTCGCCGATCATCGTTTCCACAGCATCATCTATGCCATGGTAATCGCTGCCACCGGTAGCCACCAGGTTATATTTAGCAGCCAGTCTGGCCAAGGCTTTTCTTTCTTCATGTGAATAGTTATTATAATATACTTCCATCCCCACCAGTCCGGCTTCTTTAAGCTCTGCAATCAGCTTCTCCGGCTCTTTAACGGTGAAGGGATGCGCCAGTACCGGGAATCCTTTTGCTTTAATTATCACCAGTACCGCCTCTGCCGGTGTAATTTTACTGCGTTCAACATAAGCCGGTCCGCCCTGCGCTATATACTTATCGAAGGCTTCCTTAAAAGTAGAGATATACCCTTTTTCCAGCATAGCGTTGGCAATATGCGGGCGACCTATACAGCCCTCCCCTGCCAGTTCCCTGACACGTTTCCACTCTATATATATTCCCATTTCATTGAGCTTATCTACCATTGCCTGCGCCCTGCCGACACGGGAATCGCTCAGACCTGACAAAACTTTTTTAAACTCGATGTCGTCGCAATCTATAAAATAACCAAGTATGTGAACTTCACTGCCCGGAGCTAGAGTGCTTACCTCGACACCGGGGATAATTTTAAGTTCCGGGAAAGCTTTAGCTGCCTTGAGCGCCGGAGCAATACCATCGATGGTATCATGGTCACAAATCGCCATGTAGTTCAGCCCCAGTCCTGCAGCTTTTTTTATGACTTCTTCGGGGGTATATTTGCCATCGGAGACAGAGGTGTGTACGTGCAAATCGACTTGTCCCATTACTCTATCTCCCTTGTTATTCTTTCGATGCTTTTAGCCTTACCAGTGGCATCGTCTATATCCGTCAATATGGCCGTGATTGAAACTTTACCTTTGCCGACAGATAAACGTTTGGGTATCATGCTTAAGAAGCGCTCGATAACGGCATCGACATCATCGCCGATAACCGAATCGACCGGGCCGGTCATTCCGATATCCGTGACATAGGCCGTTCCCTGCGGCAATATTTGCAAATCGATAGTACCGACGTGAGTATGCGTTCCCAGTACGGCACTGACGCGTCCATCGAGGTACCTTCCCAATGCCATCTTTTCCGACGTGGCTTCGGCATGAAAATCGATGATGACGATTTTGTACTGCGGAATCTCCGACAACAGTTTATCCATCGCCCGGAACGGGCAATCGAAGTTACCGATAAAGGTCCTTCCGATAAGATTGACCACCAACACCTTATTTTTAATCACCAGGTAGCCATTGCCGGGTAACCCCGGGGGATAGTTAAGCGGGCGGATGATCGGCATATCGCTATCGAGACAGGGGATTATATCCTTCTGCGCCCATATATGATTGCCGGATGTAATTACATCAACTCCGGCTTTAAACAAATCTTCAGCTGTCAGCTTGGTCAAACCGATACCGCCGGCGACATTCTCTCCGTTAGCAATGACAATATTAGGTTTATACTGTCTCTTTAACTCAGGCAGCAGTTTTTCAATCGCCAGTCTGCCGGGCCTGCCGATTATATCTCCAAAAGATAATATTAACACTATATAACTCAGCAAGGGTCCAGTTATCGATCCATAAACCGAGCGCTTACTGAAACCTCCTGTTTATTTTGCATAATCTATAGCCCGGGTTTCTCTGAGAACCATAACCCTGATCTGTCCCGGGTATTCAAGGCTTTCTTCAATCTTCTTAACGATATCGCGAGCCAGTCTCATAGCTGCCAGGTCATCGATTTCATCCGGTTTGACCATTATGCGGACTTCACGTCCTGCCTGAATGGCATATGATTTATCCACTCCCTTGAAGCCATCAGCAATCTCTTCCAGCGCTTTCAAACGCTTAATATAATTCTCCAGTGATTCACGCCTGGCTCCCGGCCTGGCGCTGGAAATGGCATCCGCTGCAGAAACTATAAAGCCCCAGATACTGGTATCCCCGGACTCCATGTGATGCTCGGCAACACCTTTGACCACTTCTTTGGATTTATCCCATTGTTTGACCAGATCTGCGCCGATACCTGCATGAGTCCCCTCGATTTCACGATCTACCGATTTGCCGATATCATGGAGAAGACCTGCACGCTTTGCCAGAGCAACATTGACTCCCAATTCCGAAGCGATCATCCCCGATAGATAAGCCACTTCGATACTGTGAGTCAGTACATTCTGACCATAGCTGGTACGGTATTTAAGTCGCCCCAGCAGCTTTATAAGTTCCGGATGCAGCCTGGTAACTCCTACCTGAAAGGCCGACTGTTCTCCCGTCTGGATAATGGTAGCTTCTACTTCCGCTTTTGCCTTAGCAACGATTTCCTCAATACGTGCCGGATGAATACGGCCGTCGAGGATAAGTTTATTTAAAGCCCGATAAGCTATCTCGCGACGCACCGGATCGAAACTGGAAATGGTTACTGCTTCCGGAGTGTCATCGATAATCAGGTCGACTCCTGTAGCCTGCTCCAGCGCCCGGATATTGCGTCCCTCGCGCCCGATAAGCCTGCCTTTCATTTCATCGTTGGGTATAGTTACTACACTGGCGGTTGTTTCCGAAACAACATCAGAGGCGCTGCGCTGGATAACCTGTGCCAGGATATTGCGGGCTTTATCCTCAGCTTCCTCTTTTATTTTAATTTCCCAATCGCGAATACGCCGCCCGGCTTCTTCCTGAATTTCCATCTCTATTTTATCCAAGAGCAGTTGCTTGGCTTCATCACTGGATAAACTGGAAACCAGTTCGAGTTGTTTTAACTGGTTTTCTTTAACCTCTATCAGGTTAGCCTTGATAGAATCCAGGTCTTTCTCCTTGGTAATAAGATTCCGTTCGCGTTGCACCGCATCTTCCAACTTGTGCTCTAATGTAGCTTCTTTCTGTGTCAGGCGATTTTCCTGCCTCTGTATCTCCGTACGTCTCTCCCTGTATTCGGCTTCATTCACTGACTTGAGTTTATCTATCTCTTTCTTGTTTTCATCGAGGATATCCTTAGCTTCCAATCTAGTTTCAGCCAGCAATTTGGTGGCCTTTCTCTGAGCAATTTTAATCTGATGATTAGCCAACATACTCCTGGAAAGAAAGGCTGCCATTCCACCGAAAATGACACCGATTACAAAACTGAAAAAAATGGCTAATATTACTGGTAATCCAAGCTCTTCCATTTTATAGTTTTCCCCCTATTCTATTTATTAGTTTATGGGTAAACCGAATAGCTATTTGTATTTGATCTCCGGTAAAATACCGGTTTAATCATCTATCCGACTTCCCTCTCTTTCCTGCCATAAACGCATTATGGTAGTGTTTATCACATTATAACCAAAGCCCCGCCGCTTTAAATATTCACCCAATCGACGGCGAAAACCCTGGTAATCAGCCGCTATTAAATTGCGTGCGCGGCTTGCCGCTGCCCTGTAAGCATTTTCAGAATCATCGATAGTACTTACTTCCTGTTCTATGATCTCCCTGGAAACGCCTTTCTGCCTGAGTTCAATTTCGGTCAATCTACGGCTGCGAGGATTGAACGATTGCCTGTTATCTTTCCAGAACCTGGCAAAACTGCTATCATCCAAAAAACCCTGTTTTTTAAGACTATCAAGGACAGCTTTAATATCATTATCGGTAAAACCGCGTTTTATTAAACGCTGGTTCATTTCATACTCACTGCGAGGCCTGTAATCCAGGTATTTGAGAGCAGTATCCCGGCACTTTTGATATTGATTGTTTTTCTTCAGTGCTTCAATCTGCTCCAAGGACAATTCCTGCCCCACCTGGAGCCCTTCTTTTAGAACTATTTCGGCTTCCAATTTGAAAGCAAATTTATCATCTAAAAACAGGCTTATTGATTTGCTATGCCCTTGACTCCCGGACAGGCCGGTTATTATTTTCACTTATTCCGTAACCTCTCAATAATAAAAAGAGCCGAGGTTCCTGCCTCAGCTCTATCACGCCTGGTATCTTCTTTTTATT
>JAQTVR010000039.1 GCA_028706995.1 Dehalococcoidales bacterium | reverse complement strand
TCAGCGGGCCGTTTCTCGACCGCATAGATATTTTCATCGAGGTTCCTCACATAAATTATGAAAAGCTATCTGACGATAGGCTGGGAGAAAGATCAGAAAAGATACGGGACAGGGTTTCCAATGCACGCTCGTTACAACGATTTCGGTTTCAAGGGTCAACACTGGCAGCAAATAACGAGATGACACCGGTCGAGGTTAGAAATTTCTGCAAAACGGATGAATCCGCCCAGAGCCTGTTAAAAGCGGCTATGAAACAGATGAATCTCTCAGCCCGTGCCTTTCATCGTATACTTAAACTGGCGCGCACCATTGCCGATCTTGAAAATAGTGATATAATTAAATCTAACCATATTGCCGAGGCTATACAATATAGACCCAGACGAATGGTTTAGATACTATGAATTGAGTCATCGATGAAAAAAGAAAATGAAAATACCAAGCACTGGCTTATTAGAAATCTTAGAAATAACTTTTTCTCCGGTTTACTTATAGTAATACCGCTGGGAGTAGCCCTGGCTATTTTAGCATGGGTCTTTGTTAAAGTAGACGATATTTTACAGCCTATAATTAATAACATCGGTACTTTTTTTAATCCTGAATTTAAGGCAATCAGAGGCTTGGGATTCATCGCTGCCATATTATTGATATATATAGTCGGGGCAGTTACCAATAATTATATGGGAAAGAAAATATATAAATTTTCTGAAAATTTATTAAACAGAGTGCCTATTTTCAAGCAGTTATATAACGGGGTTAAACAGGTCGTTGAGAGTCTTTCGGGAGCTGGGATGAACAAAGCTGCTTTCAGAGAAGTTGTTTTTGTCGAGTTTCCCAGGAAAGGAATGACCACTCCGGCATTCGTTACCAATGAATTTAAAGGGACATCTGGAGAAAAGCTTTATGGCCTCTATATACCGACCGCACCTATTCCGACTTCTGGATACTTCGAAATTGTGGAAGAGGATTGCATTACGCATACAGATCTAACTATTGACGATTGTATAAGAATGGTCGTTTCCGGTGGAATGATACTACCTGATTCTATCGTTTGCGGGAAAACCCTGGTCAAAGCGCCACGGCCAATAGCTAATGCCTTTACACTATCCCCAAAGCCAGAAGACACCACCCATGACGAGTAATGCTGAACCTATAACAATTGTTATTATCCCGCCTACTTTAAATCCCCAGGATTGAGAAATTTCAGATTTATGCTCCATGTATCTACGGACATCAATGCGATTGGACATAGTCTGACAAATTTCCTTTTCCTCCCGTCGGCCCCAGAGTAAAATACCTGCTCCCAATATAATAAATACTCCACCGATAAGCATCATTATCCAGAAATCTGTCATAGATTATGCCTGCTCCCTATATTGTCATCAGGCAGGATTATACCCTGTTATAATAATACTTTCAAGTAATTCTTTTCCCCTGACTATATAAAAACACGCAACCGGCCAAACCAATACAGGCCTGGCCAGTTGATAATATTAATAATTATATATTTAAAAATAATCTAGCTGACTTCTACGGTTGCGCCAACAGCTTCCAGCTTGGATTTTGCCGAAGCAGCTTCATCCTTGCTGACCGCTTCCTTGACCAGTTTAGGAGCTGCTTCCACCAGGTCCTTAGATTCCTTCAGACCCAGTGACGTTAATTCACGTACTACCCTGATAACATTGATTTTATTGGCACCGACGTCTTTAAGGGTTACGTTAAATTCTGTTTTCTCTTCCTCTGGTTTAACACTACCTGCAGCCGGAGCTGCGGCAACTGCTGCCATCATAGGAGCAGCGGCACTGACTCCAAACTCAGTTTCCAGTGCTTTAACCAACTTTGATAATTCGAGTACGGTCATATTTTTAATGATGTCTATTACTTCTTGCGCATTATCTGCCATCTTTTCTTCCTTCCTTTTTTATATAAAATATAATTAAGTAAACTATTGGTTACCCTCTAATTTATCTACTTTAGCCTGCAAAACATTGACCAAACCCCTTATAGGAGCAGCGCAAACATTCACGAAGCCTGCTATAGGACTCTGCATTCCACCAAGAACCTGCGCTAATAAAACTTCCTTAGACGGTATCGTTGCCAGTGTTTTTACATCATCCGGGGTTAACAACTGGTCGCCTATGAATCCGCCCTTGATCTTTAGCGGCGTTTCCGAAGAATTAATGAAATCCAGTAAAACCTTTGCCGGGTCTATCACATCTTTATATCCAAACGCAATAGCCATCGGACCTTTCAGGCTGCTTTTTATAAATGCCTTGTTTGCGCTTTCAGCAGCAAAGCCTGCTAAGGTATTTTTGACCACCATATAGTCAATTCCCGCTTCACCGAGTTTACGTCGCAGCGTAGTGAGGTCGGCATTTTTCATGCCCATATAATCGGTCATAATACCGGAGCTACATTTCTCTATTGCTTCCCGGATTTCTTTAACCAGTTGCTCTTTGCCTTCTCTTTTCATTCTTATCACCTCCTTATTCCACAAAATAAAAAAGCCCTTGCACCCGCGTGGCAAGGACTTGAATTGAAACATTCATGTTTTTTCATGCCCTCAATCCTCGGCAGGTATATTTAAGCCTAACGGCACCCGCTGTCTCCGGATGAGACCGGCTATTATATTTTATTTTTAATTATTTAAGCTACAGCCGCGTTCAATGCATTTCTGATGTCCAACTTAATGCCGGGACCCATAGTCGAAGTAATATAAGCACTCTTGATATACTGGCCTTTGGCACCGACCGGCTTAGACTTGATCACTGCCTCGATTACAGACATGAGATTTGCATTTAACTTATCGGCATCAAAACTCATCTTGCCCACAGGCAGATGAATGATGGCACTTCTATCCAGTTTAAATTCTACGCGTCCTTTACGGGCATCACCTATAACCCTGGGAAGGTCTTCCGCTGCAACAACAGTCCCTGATTTAGGATTAGGCATCAAACCCTTCCTTCCAAGAACCTTGCCCAGTTTACCGACTTTACCCATCATATCGGGGGTAGCTATAGCTGCATCAAACTCCAGCCAGCCACCCTCAATTTGTTTAATTACATCCTCGTTGCCAACGACATCCGCCCCGGCAGAGGTGGCAATCCTTTCCGCCTCACCCTGGGCAAATACAAGCACACGCACTTTCTTGCCCAGACCATATGGCAATAAAGCAACCCCTCTTACCTGCTGCTGCGCATTTCGCGGATCGACACCCATTCTCAAGTGAAGTTCCAATGTTTCATCGAATTTTGCGGTAGCAGTTTTCTTTGCCAGCTCTACTGCTTCTTGCGGCAGGTATGCTTTATCTTTGTCTACTAAACCAGATGTTTCGTTATATTTTTTTCCTCGTTCTGCCATTTTACTCTATTCCAATCCCCATACTTCTTGCAGTCCCTAATACTGTTTTTTCGGCCCCTTCAATATCTATCGCATTTAAATCCTTGGCTTTTATCTGAGCTATCTCTCTGATTTTTTCTTTCGTTATTATCATCTTGGGTGCACGCCCCGTAGTTCCAGCCCCCTTCTCTATCACCAGTGCCTTCTTTAATAAATCCGATGTGGGGGGTGTTTTAGTAATGAACTTATATGTCCTATCCACAAATATGGTAATTTCAACAGGTATGATAGACCCTGCGAACTTAGAAGTACGTTCATTATATTCCTTGCAGAAAGCCATTATATTTACCCCATGCTGACCTAAAGCCGGTCCTACAGGAGGTGCAGGATTAGCCTGTCCTGCAGCTATCTGCAATTTAACTATTGCTTTTATCTTTTTTGCCACTTATTTATTCCTCCGGGAATCATAACAAACCATTTATTTATAACTTTTCAACCTGTAAGAAATCCAGCTTAACAGGGGTTTCTCGTCCGAATAAAGATAGTAAAACCTTAACCTTGCCCTTTTCGGCATCGATTTCATCCACAGTCCCTATAAAATCAATAAAAGGACCATCGGTCACACGAACGCTCTGTCCCTGTTTAAACCCGACTTTTACTCTTGGTGCTTCAGCTTCCATTTGCTTCATAATCTGTTTTACTTCATTATCCTGCAGTGGAACCGGTTTATTCCCACCGCTTACAAACCCTGTTACCCCCGGTGTATTTCTTACTATACTCCAGCTAAGGTCATTCATTTTCATCTGTACAAGTATGTAGCCTGGTAATATTTTTTTGGTTATCGTTCGCCGCTGTCCATTCTTAACTTCTACTTCTTCCTCCATAGGTATTACCACCTTGGAAATGTCTCTATTGGCGTCCATCGAACTGATTCGCTGATCGAGGTTTTTCTTTACTCTTTCTTCATACCCTGAATAAGTATGGACAGCATACCACTTCTCCTGCTCCACGGCTACCTTATCCCCTATCTGGGCTTTACCTTCTATAACAAACTCCCTTGCTTATAATATATATAATTACAGAATTAACTGCCTGCAAATAATTTCTCAATAAGGAAACTGAAACCATAATCTATAGCTCCCAGTACAATTCCTGCCACCACCGCCACGATCAATACTAAACCGGTAAGATATAGCGATTCCCTTCTGGAGAGCCACGTCACCTTTTTAAGTTCGGCAATGATATCGCCAACGAATTTGAACTTTTGCCCTTTTTTTATACCGGGCTGCACTGTTTGAGCCATACCTCATACCCCCATTTAGGGAAGTATTACTTTACCTCCCTATGGAGATGGCTGATACGACAACGAGGGCAATACTTTTTAATTTCCAACCGCTGCGGGTCGTTTCTCTTATTTTTCTCAGTGGTATAGGTTCTTTCTTTGCACTCAGTGCATGAAAGGTGAATTACATTTCGAGCGTCAGTTTTCTTAGCCATATTATTCTATTATATTGGTAATAGTTCCGGCGCCTACTGTCCTGCCCCCTTCTCTGATAGCAAAACTTAAGCCTTTTTCAAGAGCTACCGGATATATAAGTTTTATCCTCATTTTCGTATTATCACCAGGCATAACCATTTCAACGCCCGGTTGTAGTTCAATAGAACCGGTGATGTCGGTTGTTCTTATATAAAATTGCGGTTTGTATCCATTGAAGAACGGGGTATGTCTGCCGCCCTCTTCCTTCGATAAGACATAAACCTCAGCATCGGCATATGTATGGGGTTTGATGCTTCCTGGAGCAGCCAATACCTGGCCGCGCTCGATATCTTCACGCTCAACGCCTCTTAGCAAAACACCAACCGCATCGCCGGGTTCGCCGATATCCAAAATCTTGTGGAACATTTCAAGACTGGTAGCAACTACCTTCTTGGGTTCATGATGTAAACCTACGATCTCGATTTCATCACCGGGTTTAATAATGCCCCTCTCAACTCTGCCGGTAGGTACTGTACCACGGCCCTTAATACTAAAGACATCTTCGATCGACATCAGGAAAGGTTTATCCTTGGGTCTTTCCGGAATAGGAATATATGAATCAACAGCGTCCATCAATTTTAAGATCTTGCCGCACCACTGACATTCAGGTTTACTACAACCGCATTCAAGAGCCTTGAGAGCGCTGACATGGATTACCGGAACCTCATCACCCTTGTAGTGATTCTTGGTAAGGAGTTCCCTGACTTCCATCTCGACGAGTTCCAGAAGTTCCGGGTCTTCCATCATATCGACCTTATTCATAGCAACCACCATATAAGGAACTTCTACCTGGTGAGCCAGGAGAACGTGTTCTCTTGTTTGAGGCATAGGACCATCGGGGGCGCTTACAACCAATATGGCGCCGTCCATTTGAGCGGCACCGGTTATCATATTCTTAATGAAGTCTGCATGTCCCGGGCAGTCCACATGAGCATAATGTCTCTTTTCCGTTTCATACTCTATATGGGAGATAGCGATAGTAACACCACGCGCTCTTTCTTCCGGAGCATTATCGATACTGTCGAATGGACGATATTCCGTATGACTCCACGGCTGCTTGGACAATACAAACGTGATCGCCGCTGTCAACGTCGTCTTACCGTGATCGACATGACCAATAGTGCCAACGTTACAATGTGGTTTCGTTCTATCAAACTTCTGTTTCGCCATTTTTCCCCCCTTTGAATTAAGCCCACAATCAGATTCGAACTGATGACCCCGTTCTTACCAAGAACGTGCTCTACCAACTGAGCTATGTGGGCATCTCCTTTCCCAATCTAATTATGATGATTTATTTAATTATAATATTATATATACTTTACTACGGATATGTCTAGTGCAATTTTTAACTGGTGGAGAGGGCAGGGTTCGAACCTGCGTAGCCCTTCCGAGCGGCAGATTTACAGTCTGCTCCGATTAACCACTCCGGCACCCCTCCCTGTTCGGTGTACGCATAGACAAAAACATAGCGGGCACAGCCCGAGAGGGGACTCGAACCCACTAACCTACCGATTACAAGTCGGTTGCGCTACCATTGCGCTACTCGGGCACTATTCTGACAGAATTATAAATAATTGTCAACTGTGAGTGATTATAAATAAACAAACGTGTTAAGTCAAGTTTCACAGCTTACAATTCGTTGGAATCAAGCTTAGATCCCGTATTGAAAACTACCTATTCACAACATCAACAAGTGAGTTAATAGTATATATATTACCAGTTAGACCGATATAAATATTAAATCGCCAGCGGCATTTTCCCTTTATCCCCTGAAATTAGAACTTCGACTGCTCTACAGTAAAGGATTTCCCCCGAAATAGTGCTTGACAGCCACTTTAGAATGCTGTAATATTGTTAGGCTAGGCTAACAATTAAAATCAAAATAAGGATAACAAAGCACTATGATCAACCGTCAGTCGGCCAGCATGGAGGATTACCTTGAAGCGGTGGTCTTTCTGTTAAAGGACCGTAAGAAACCTACTATAACCAATATAAGTAGTCTTTTAGGTGTCAAAAAACCCAGTGTTACGGCAGCTGTAACAAAGCTGGCCGAACAGGGTCTGGTAGAACATGAAAAATATGGCATGGTAAAACTGACCGGCGACGGATTAAAGATAGCCAGGGACGTTTCCCACCGCCATAACACCTTGAGACAGTTCCTTGTGGAAATACTCAAAGTCCCCGCAGAAGTAGCCGGGAAAGACGCCTGCCACATGGAACATCTTTTAAGTAAAACCAGCCTCGACCGGTTATCAGAGTACACGGAGTTTATTCTTAAAAGCCCTTCCGGCATGACTGGTTCTCTTAAGTATTCTGAGCATTTTTTTACACAGGAAAAAAGTGGGGGAATAAGTGATATTAAAACCCCTGAGTGAATTGAATAACGGTGAAAAAGGCAAGATCGTAAAAATAAAACTCGGAGGCCGTATACGACAACGCCTTACCGATATGGGAATGGTTACAGGCAGCGAAATAATTATGGAACGCGTCGCTCCGTTGGGGGACCCTATCGAAATAAAGCTCAAGGGATATAATCTATCTCTGCGCAAAGAAGTGGCCTCCAGAATTGACATAGAGGTTATTTAAAATGCCGGTACATGAAATACCTTTGACTCTGGCTGATACTAACCAAACAATAACAGTTAGCGGTTTCAGGGGCGGATTCGGGCTGCAGAGAAGACTTTCAGATATGGGATTCACTCCCGGAGCACGAATAAAGGTTATCAGCAAAGAAGCTAGCGGCCCGATGCTTATCGAATTAAGGGGATCACGTCTTGCTCTGGGCCGGGGTGTTGCCCAGCATATACTGGTTGAAATAACTCCAAGATGATTAAAGAAGACAGTAAAAAAATCACGATTGCCCTTGCCGGTAATCCCAACTCCGGCAAGACGACCATATTTAACAATATCACCGGCTCTCACCAGCATGTCGGGAACTGGCCCGGCGTTACAGTAGAAAAAAAGGATGGGTTCCGTGATCACCATGGATACAATATTAAAGTAGTAGATCTTCCCGGTGTTTACAGTTTAACCGCATATTCACCAGATGAAGTCGTTTCACGTAATTTCATAGTCGATGATAAACCGGATGTAGTGGTTAATACAATAGACGCTTCCAATCTGGAACGCAACCTTTATCTCACCGTACAGATCCTGGAGATGGGAGCACCGCTAATAATAGCCCTTAACATGATGGATATGGTCGAAGCCACCGGCCATCATATTAACGTACAGGCTCTATCAGAAGAGATTGGGGCCAGGGTTGTCCCTATGACCGCCAGTCACAATAAGGGAACGGATGACCTGCTTAAAGAGATAATAGATATTTACCCCGGTAAGCAACAGCATACACTGTTTAAATTAAATTACGGGCACGAAGCAGAAACCGAAATCGCCAAGCTGGAAAAAGTGATCGAAAACAGCCCCATTTCACAGAAGTACATCCCCAGATGGCTTGCGGTCAAATTGCTGGAGCAGGATGAAGATATAATCAAGAAATTTAAAAAAGCAGGAACTGCTTACGATGATATAATAAAGGCCAAAGAAGACAGTATTGCGCATTTGCAAAGTATCTATAGCGATGACGCCGAATCAATAATTGCCGATGCCAGGTATGGTTTTATCAGCGGATTATTAAAAGATGTACTGAAAAAACCACCGGTTGAAAGGCTGACAATATCCGATAATATAGATAAAGTACTGGTTAACCGCTGGCTCGGCATGCCCGTTTTAT
>JAQTVR010000038.1 GCA_028706995.1 Dehalococcoidales bacterium | reverse complement strand
AGGTTAGTGGTGCTCGGCCCTGAAGTAGCAATACATACTCCGACTTTGCCGGTTGCCCGTGCATAACCTTCCGCAGCATGCGCTCCACCCTGTTCATGCCCGACCAGTATGTGCCTCAGCTCCGGATATTGCGGAAGTGTATCGTAAAAAGGTAAAATGACACCTCCCAGAATACCGAACATCACATCTACGCCCTCATTTATTAAGCTTTCACACAGAATCTGGGATCCCGTTTTTTTCATAGAATACCCCCATTAATTACTAAAAACAGCGCCGGTGCTGGCAGAAGAAACTTTTTCAATATAACGACTTAGATACCCTGTCTTAATCTTGGGTTCGAATTCATCAAGACAGGCAATACGCCTGGCAATTTCATCGCTGGAAAGTTTTACTTCCAGCTTGTTGTTGGGTATATCTATTACTATGATATCCCCCTCTTTTACCGCAGCGATGGGCCCTCTGCCGGCTGCTTCGGGAGAGACATGACCGATAGCCGCTCCCCTGGTAGCCCCGGAAAAACGCCCGTCGGTAATCAGGGCGACTTCCTTATCTAATCCCATGCCGCCAAGTAGTGAGGTCGGGGTCAGCATTTCTCTCATTCCGGGGCCGCCTTTAGGCCCTTCATAACGGATAACCAGTACATCTCCCGATTTTATTATACCGCCCATTATGGCTTTTGTGGCATCATCTTCTGAATCGAATACACGCGCCGGCCCCTGGTGAACCATCATTTCGGGAGCAACCGCAGACCTCTTGACGACAGCGCCTTCAGGTGCCAGATTTCCAAAGAGCACGGCTAATCCGCCCTTGCTAGAATAAGCGGTTTTTATAGAGCGTATAACGTCGCTATCCTTTACACAGGCACTATCAATAATCCTGGAAACAGTACTGCCTGTAACAGTTTTAACATTCAAATTTAACAGCGTCTTCAGTTCCTTCATCACTGCCGGAATACCGCCTGCCCTGTCCAGGTCTTCGATATGATAAGTCCCTGCAGGTCTTATTTTGCATAGGCAAGGGGTGTGTTCGCTTATATCGTTTATCTTGGACAGCGGGAACTCCACACCGGCTTCATGAGCTACCGCCATGAGATGCAATATGGAGTTGGTGCTGCCGCCCAGGGCCATATCAACAAGAAAAGCATTTTTCAATGAATCTCTATTTATAATATCCCTCGGGCATACATTATCAGCCAGGATGTTCATGATCTGTCTTCCGGCTTCCCCGGCAAGTTCGATCCTTCTCTTATCGACCGCAGGAATAGTACCGTTTCCGGGTAACGCCATACCCATAGCCTCTGTTAAACAGTTCATGGTGTTTGCGGTGAACATACCTGCACAGCTGCCACAACCCGGGCAGGCAACTTCGACAAGCTTCTCAAGTTCAGTCTCAGTCATTTTTCCTTTAACAACTTGCCCTACAGCTTCGAATACGGAATTAAGGTCGGTTTTCTGCTCACCCTGACTGGTGGTAAAACGCCCTGACAGCATAGGCCCGCCGCTTATGAAAATAGAAGGAATATTCAACCTTAGTGACGCCATTAACATTCCCGGTACGATCTTGTCACAGTTGGTAATAAAGACCAGAGCATCGAAAGCATGCGCCTGAGCCATAATTTCAATGGAATCTGCAATCAGCTCACGGCTGGGCAAGCTGTATTTCATACCGTCATGATTCATAGCAATACCGTCGCATACGGCAATAGTATTGAACTCGAAAGGAACGCCGCCATTTTTACGTACGCTGTCTTTCACGGCATCGGCTATCCCCCGTAGATGAATATGTCCCGGCACCACCTCGGTAAAGCTGTTAACAATACCTATAAACGGTTTTTTCATGTCCAGAGTGGATACCCCTAAGGCGTGAAGTAGAGAACGATGCGGGGCTCTTTCTATTCCTTGCTTGATTGCCTGGCTCTTCATACTTTCAAATCTCCTTGAAGTTCTTATAATTAAAAAGCCGTCCCCTTGGGGACGGATCGGGAAGTCAAGAAGACCATCTCCTTGTTTTGATACCTAAAATAACATAGACTCTTATTTATTGTCAAGGAAAATATATGGATTTCAATCGTGATTAAAGCTGATTTTTATTTTCAAGGGTTTTAATTTTATCGATGCGTCGCTGGTGCCTGCCGCCTTCGAAAACCCCGTCAAGAAAATTAATGACGATTTCAGGTAATAGGTCTTTATTTAGAATGGCTCCCATGCAAAGAACATTGGCGTCATTATGCTGACGTGCACGCAGCGCTAAAAAGCTATCATAGCATAAAGCAGCACGGATTCCTCTTATCTTGTTTGCAACAATGGAAATGCCAACTCCCGTTGAGCAAATGAGTATTCCCCTGTCATATTCACCGCTGGCTACACTCTCTGATACCACCTCGGCAATATCCGGATAATCTACCGATTGTTCGGTACAGCAACCGAAATCTTTAAAACTATGACCTTTTTCAGTCAATATTTTAATAACATCACTTTTTAAATTTAAACCCCTGTGGTCACAACCGATGGCAATACGCATAATACCCTCTATTTAATCCCCTTATAAAATTCTTCGAGCTCGTTCCTTGAAATTGCTCCTTCTCTTATGATAACGGGCACAACTCCTGTAACATCGACTATCGTCGATACTATTCCACCGGGGCATTTGCCATCATCTATGATCAAATCCGCTTTATCCCCTATCTGGGCAAAGACGTCTTTAGCAACTATATTGCTGGGTTCCCCGCTGGTATTAGCGCTGGTTCCGGCAATTGGGACACCTACACCCTTGATAATATCGATTGTTAACCGGTGCGCGGGAATACGCACAGCTACGGTATCTTTTCCATTTGTAATGATATCGCAGACTTTTTTAGACTTGGGCAAGATAAGTGTGATGGCCCCGGGCATATATTTATTAATAAATTCCCACGCCATCGGTGGAATATACCCGGCAACCTCTTCAATTTGCGGCACATCTGATACGATTATTGGTAGCGCAAGGCGGTGGGGTCTTTGTTTTATCTCGTAGATTCGCTCCAGAGCCGGTATATTATCATAGCGGGCACCGAGGCAATATACGGTATCGGTGGGAAAAGCGACCACTCCACCACTTTTCAGTATAGAAATCCCTTCACTTACCTGTTTTTTTATATCGGTGGAGTATTCAAGAGACATGGCTTTTTCTCTAAATTTAACTTGACGATATTATATCATAATGATAATCTGTGTGCATAAACTATGAACACAGAAAAATCAAGACAGATAGCAGATGACAGCTTTAGAGTATCCACCAGTGGGGACGTCGAAGTTTCCACTTATCTTGAGATCGCCAAGGGAATAAGCGGCGAGAAACCGGTTAAAATCGTAGAAGCGGTTCCAGGCGCTGAAAGAGAAGCCATAATCGTTATCGATTTCGGTTCTCAATACAGCTTGCTTATCGCCAGGCGTATACGCGAATTGAATGTTTATTGCGAATTGGTATCGCATGATACCCCATGGGAAAAGATAGCTCAGTTGAATCCTCGTGGATTTATACTATCCGGCGGACCCGCCAGTGTTTACGAAGCTTGTGCCCCGACTATCCCATCCTATATATTTGAAAATTCTTCGCCTGTCCTGGGTATATGCTATGGCATGCAGGCTCTAACCAGGCAGTTAGGCGGTGAGGTAGCAAGAGGTTTAAAACATGAATTCGGACATGCTGTCCTTCATATAAGCAGTGTCGATTCGCCTTTACTTGCTAATTTACCTGAATCGATCACGGTGTGGATGAGCCATTCCGATAGAATCGAGAAGATGCCTCCGTGTTTCGAATCCCTGGCGTATACAGAAAATTCACCTGTTGCCGTTATGGGTAATAACAACAGGATATTTGGAATACAGTTCCATCCTGAGGTTGTACATACGCCGCAGGGCAAAGTAATCCTTGAAAATTTCGTTTACCGTATATGCGGCTGTCACGACAACTGGACAATGGGCAATTTCGTCCTGGATAGCATTGAAAAGATAAAGGAACAGGTGGGGACAGGCAAGGCGATCAATGCTATTTCGGGCGGAGTCGATTCATCAGTGGTGGCTACCCTTATACACAGGGCTATCGGAAATCAGCTTACCTGTATATTCGTTAATAATGGATTGCTGCGCCGTGAAGAGGCAGAAAGGACCCTTAATGTTTTCCGCTTGAATCTGGGGATGAACGTTATATATGTTAATGCCACCGACCGTTTCCTCGAGTGCTTAAAAGGGGTAACCGACCCGGAGCAGAAAAGAAAACTTATAGGCGGAGAGTTCATCAAGGTATTCGAAGAAGAAGCCAAAAAACTGGGTGAAGTGGGTTTCTTAGCTCAGGGGACTCTTTACCCCGATGTTATCGAAAGTATATCTTCGGTAAGCAACGCTTCTGTAAAAATAAAGACACATCACAATGTCGGCGGGCTTCCTTCCAACATGACATTCAAGCTGCTGGAACCGCTCAGATATCTCTTTAAAGATGAAGCACGACAGTTGGGTATGGAGCTTGGACTGCCTGAAGAGATGGTATGGAGGCAACCTTTTCCGGGTCCAGGATTGGCAATACGTATTATCGGGGAAGTAACCAGGGAAAAACTGGAGATATTGAGAGCCGCCGACTGGATCGTAATGGATGAAATCAAGAAAGCCAAGCTATACCGCCATCTGTGGCAGAGCTTTGCCATACTCACCGATGTCAAGAGCGTTGGAGTGATGGGCGATTACAGGACGTATGGCTATCTTATTGCTTTACGCGCTGTAACAAGCAATGACGCTATGACTGCCGATTGGGCACGTTTACCATACGATTTGCTTGCACGCATTTCGAATAGAATTGTAAATGAAGTGGCTTTAGTAAATCGTGTCGTCTACGATATAACCTCCAAGCCTCCTTCAACAATCGAATGGGAATAATCATTAGAAGGAACGCATAATAAAATGTCTTCAGTTACAAAAGGTATAATAATATTTATAACCGTACTGCTCATCTGGGGCTGCGGTTTTGCTCTCATTTATTTTTATGACGATATCTTCTATGCCCAAAAACCAGTTACTACACAGACGACCTCAGTGTCTACCACTACTGCTTCATCTGCCTCTGGCTTGAATTCGGATGAACTGGCATATATACAATCGGTAGACTACTATAATCAAATAATTAGCGGCATCGTAAATACAATAGATAGTTTACTTGCAAATGCTCAAATTAACGATATGGCGTGGGCTCAGCAGATAGCGGATAATGCAGGAGCATTGATTGCATATAACAATATCGTTGCCCAGATTCCAACTCCAAATAATGCGGTAATGATCCAGATACAGACGGTCTATCTTTATGCTATGGGCTATTACAGTACGGCCGTGCAGACCGCGGTAGAAGGAGTCAACAAAGCAGATGCTGTCTACTTTTCTATTGCAACTGCTTATATGGAAGCCGGAACCAAGGCAAGGGTCCAGGCCATAACCTTATTAAATGAATACATAAGCACTTATAGCTAATTTAACAGCAACCACCAGCTGTCTGAGAATATATAGTGAAAGATGCAGAAAAGAAAGAAATCCAGGACTGGCTTGAAGAGATTATCCCGCTATACAGACAGGCGGAGGAAGTAACACGCAATATATCTAATATCGATTCGGATGGATTACCTGTCGATTTGGAAAATCTATCCGAGATATGGATTAAACTGCCGCCGATATTAGCATATGTAAAAAAGATGGAAAAGCCGAAATATGATAAATTGCGACAGCTGCAAAAGGATTTCAAGCTGATGCTGGATGCCTGTATTAAAGCTGCTAAATATAGACTTAAGATCGAAAACAAACCGAATCGACTCTGGTTTTCGACAGCCGTGTTCTGGGCGAACCTGGCAATAAGCTTCAAGAAAACACTATCACCCAAAATAGAAAAATTATCCAGGAACTTCGAAACAGGAGGTGCCCCCTGAAAGTACTGATTGTAGGTAGCGGAGCCAGGGAACATACCCTTGCCTGGAAATTGTCCAAAAGTTCCAGGGTAAGCGAAATATATGCGGCTCCGGGGAACGCCGGAACGGCTGAGATTGCCGAAAATATCGATATAAGTTATAACGATATAAAAGCACTGGCACAGGTAGCTATAAAAAAAGGTATAGACCTGACTGTCGTTGGGCCTGAAGGGCCCCTGGCTAACGGAATTGTCGATGAATTCAAGGCCAACGGCTTGAGGGTTTTTGGACCAAATAAAGCAGCCGCAATGATAGAAGCCAGCAAGGTATTTGCCAAGGACTTACTGCAAAAATACGGTATTCCCTGCGCAAGGAGTGCCGGTTTTTCATCGTATGCGGAAGCTAAAGATTACCTTCAAAAACAAAAAATGTCCATCGTCATCAAAGCCGATGGACTGGCAGCCGGCAAAGGCGTAACGGTAGCCGAGACTATGGAGCAGGCACTAACGGCACTTTCGGATATAATGCAAACCCGTATATTCGGAGATGCCGGTAATAAGGTAATTATAGAAGAAAAGATGACGGGCAAAGAAATGAGCACATTCGCCTTCGCCGATGCTAATACTTCTTTCCCCATGATCTCAGCCTGTGACTATAAGACGGTCTATGACGGCAATAAAGGCCCCAATACAGGCGGAATGGGCTGTTACAGCCCTCCGTATTTCCTTACCCCCGAATTATCACGCAGAATAACACGGGAGATAATGGACCCGACCTTCAAAGCCATGATAAAAGAAGGCGCCCCTTATCAAGGTGTTCTATATGGCGGGTTGATGATCACTGAAGAAGGTCCCAGGGTAATGGAATTCAATGCGCGTTTCGGTGACCCCGAAACACAGGTAATTATACCGCGCTTAAAAACCGACCTCCTTGATATAATGCTGGGTGTTACCGAAAATAATCTGAAGGATTTAAAAATAGAATTTACCGATGATTCATGTGTCGGGGTTGTTATGGCATCCGGTGGGTACCCCGGGATTTTTAAAAAGGGATTGCCTGTTTCAGGCTTGAAGGATGTTGATAAGGATATAATGGTATTTCACGCCGGGACAAGACTGGATTCGAAAGGTATGGTTGTTACTGACGGAGGGCGTGTTCTTACAATAGTGGCGCTGGGAAAAAGCATAGATGAAGCAAGGGAAAAGGTCTATAATAATATTTCGCGAATTCATTTTGACGGGTGCCATTATCGAAAGGATATTGCCCTGTTTGATAAGAACCTTTAAAATTACAAAAGGGGTAAAAAATATGCCGAAGGTTGCTATAATAATAGGCTCAGAATCAGATTCGGGAATTGTAAAATCGGCTATAGATGTACTGGCGATGCTTGGTATCGATCATGAAGTAAAGGTCATGTCGGCGCATCGTAAACCCGAAAAGGTAAGGGAATACGGACTTTCTGCAAGGAATAACGGAATTGAAGTAATTATTGCAATTGCCGGCGGCGCAGCCCACTTACCCGGTGTCTTAGCCAGCTGGACTACTCTGCCGGTAATCGGTGTGCCGGTTGCCAGCAGTGAATTAAAGGGCGTGGATGCGCTTTATTCGATGGCGCAAATGCCTGCCGGAATTCCGGTTGCTACAGTAGCTATCGGAATAGCTGGAGCTAAGAATGCCGCCTATCTGGCCGCTGAGATACTTGGTTTAAAATATGAAAATATCAGGGCATCCTATGAAAACTACCGGCAGGAACTGTCAAAGGATAAGGGGGAAAGTAAATAAATGATCGACAGATATAGTCGTCCCCAGATGAAAAAAATATGGTCGGATGAAAACAAATTCGAGAAATGGCTGGATGTAGAGATAGCAGTTTGTGAAGCTTGGGCAGAACTTGGCAGAATCCCCAGAAAAGATGTCTCCAAGATAAAAATGGCGCGTTTCAATATGAAACGCATGGAAGAAATATTACAGGAAACCCATCACGATATGACAGCTTTTATCGGTTCCGTTTCTGAAAGCCTTGGGAAGGAAGCCCGCCATATTCACCTTGGACTTACATCATCGGATGTTATGGATACGGCTTTAAGTCTTCAATTAGTTGAAGCTTCTAATATATTGAACGAGGATATTAAAGAACTTTTATCGGTGCTTATAGAAAAGGCTATAAAGTATAAATACACAGTTATGATCGGGCGTACCCACGGCATTCATGCCGAGCCGACTTCGTTCGGCCTGAAACTGGCCCTGTGGATTGAAGAAATGCAGCGAAATCGCCAGCGTCTAATCGAGGCCACCAAGATGATAGCCGTAGGCAAGATATCAGGGGCGGTGGGTACATATGCTACATTATCTCCCGAGGTCGAAGAAAAGGCCTGCGCCAAACTGATGCTGAGCCCCGCATCGATATCTAACCAGGTTCTGCAACGCGACAGGCATGCTCAATTTATTACTACTCTGGCTATAATTGCCGGTTCACTTGAGAAATTTGCCACTGAGATTCGCGGGTTACAAAAGACGGATACCCGTGAGGTGGAGGAACCTTTCAGCAAAGGGCAAACAGGGTCTTCGGCAATGCCCCATAAGCGCAATCCCGAGCTCTGTGAAAGAATATGCGGTTTATCGAGGCTTATAAGAGGATATTCTGTAACTTCTCTGGAGAATATCGCATTATGGCATGAACGTGATATAAGCCATTCATCTACAGAACGCGTTATCATGCCGGATG
>JAQTVR010000037.1 GCA_028706995.1 Dehalococcoidales bacterium | reverse complement strand
GGTACTGGGAGAGGACGGGGTTGCGACATCGCCTGTCCAGCTATCGAACTTCCAGCCTATTGCCGGAGTAGCGGTGATATTAACTTCTTCGCCTACGACATACGTATATATACCGTCAGGCGGCTCTGTAGTACCCTGGCCACTTATCAATATAGTAAGATTATGCGTTTCTGCCTGGACGAAGTTGGCTGTAATTGAGTAGTTATCATTCATCGTAATAGTGGTGGTTGCATCGAAAGTATCCGCAATTGTGCCGGTATCGCCTGTCCAGTTTACGAATATCCAGCCGTAAGCAGCAGCAGCCCTGATAGTGCGTGTAGTTCCGGATTCAAAGGTACCGGCGCCGGTAACGCTGCCGCTATCGCTGGGGTTTACGTTTATTGACAGGGTATAGTTGGGCAAAGGTGAGTTTGCGGATAAGTCAAGTTGTCGAGGACTACCCTGATTTAAACTGGCGCTACCGGCGATATAGCCGGCAACGTAAAAGGTGATAGAATCTCCGACTTCATCTCCTTCTATAGGGCTAATTGTAAGTTCGTATATCCCGATGCTGGTGGTAGTGCTAAAAGTGGTAGTGCTGAATGTTCTGCCGTTCATTGTTGCCGTTACACTTGTATCATCAGGTGCTGCACTGTCGTCCAGCATAACATAGCCATAAAATTCATTACCGGTAGGGGGAATTGCTAAAACTGTATTCAGCGGTAGTAAAGAGCATAATAGTAATATCAGGAGAACACTTCGTATTAGAGCTTTCATACCGCCCTCCATTCAATTATTGTTTGTTTTCTATCCATATCTCTACCACCCAATCTTATATTTATTAGTTAATGACAAGCGTATCTGTAGATGTCATTTCTATCCAATAACCCTTTCCTACAGCCATTTCGGTAAGAGTTCCCGTCCATTTAGAAGTTAATGGATTATAATAAAAAGAGGACCAATTACCTGTAGTTGCATCATTAGCCCAGACAATTACAACATTATCCAGAATATCAGCTAGTACATCTACGGTTGCTGATGAACCTGTTGGTATGATGGGTATCGAAATTAGATTCCAACCTTCTACTAAGTTAATAGAAAAGGGCAAAGCAGGGATTACTCCGAAGATGTCTAGGGTTGTTGCTGCAGTTAACTCAATCCAATAACCCTTTCCTACAGCCATTTCGGTAAGAGTTCCCGTCCATTTAGAAGTTAATGGATTATAATAAAAAGAGGACCAATTACCTGTAGTTGCATCATTAGCCCAGACAATTACAACATTATCCAGAATATCAGCTAGTACATCTACGGTTGCTGATGAGGTTGGGTCAAGCGGCAAACCTATTAAGTTCCAGCCTTCAGCAAGCTCGATTTCAACGCTAGCACTAAAGGAAGCATATCCAATTGGTAAAATATCACCCAGTATAACCTCTAAAACATTTTGGGCGGTAAGCTCATCGATACCCTGTGTGAACCATATTTCATATAACCCGTCATTGAAAACAACACATGGAGCAGCGTTGCTGCTCCATATATAACCGGTATTGCCGGTAAGCGCTGCCTCATCCTCTATTTCCCACGTTATGCCATCCGCAGAAGTGGCATAACCGATTCGGGTAGCGGTATTAGCCAAGTATGGTTTTAAAGGTTCGATAACAGGATCGGTCTCCGAATCCCCATCCAGGAATCTGATCAGTTCACTTATCATTAAATCCATATCGCCGGTTTGAAATATATCCCATAACCCGATAATATCCGGTTTGAGCAACTTCACTTCTTCGATAAGTCCATAGAAACCGGTCATATCAAGGTCTGTTACCCAATTCGTATACCACATTTCATAGCCACCGGCAGTCTTAACAACGGAGGCTCCGGCAACACTATCCCAGATGCCGCCACCCGGCGTTGAAAGCCCCGAAGTACTTTCAACCGTCCAGTTTTGCCCATCTTCCGATGTGGCATAACCAATAGTGCTGCTGACCCTATTCAGCGCATCCCAGAAGTTATCGGAATCGAAGTCATGGTTGAGTATATCCGTCATCATGGCTTCCATGTCTTCCCTTGTGAGGCTGGTTTCGCCGTATGTATACCACATCTGGTAGCTATCGCCTGTTCTTATAACCGAAGGGTCGCCAACGCTTTCCCACAGGGAGCTGCCGCCGGTCGGAAGAACATCTTCGTTTACAATTGTCCAGTCCTGACCATCTGTTGAAGTGGCGTAGCCGATAGCAGCATATACACTTTCCATCAGCGATATTACAGTATCAACCCTCTTTTCGGGATATGCCATATCGGTAATGGCTGTTTCAATTTCTGTCTTAGTGAGGTTGAGCTTGGTATGTGTGTACCACATCTCGTAACCGCCGGTTGTTTTTACGACACAGGGTGTGCCGACACTGTCCCAACCATCGCCGGTAGCAGCAAATACCTCGGAATCTTCTACATCCCAATCAGTCCCGTCGGTCGATTTGGCATATCCAATGACTGTGCTGGTATTATTTAAAGTGTCCCACAGCGTTTCGATATCAAGTTCGGAGAGATGCTCGGTTAAAAGTGTTTCGAAGTCAAGGTCGATGAAGTCGTTAATTATATCCCCGGTAAGTATGGAGGTGATACATGTACCGATATCCGCAAGACTCAGGCTCGTTTTTCCATGCGTGTACCACATCTCATAATCGAAGCCGTCGCTGACAACCCATGAATCTACTACATATAACGCACTGTCGAGCGTTACTTCGCCTGTGTGTTTTGTCCATGCGACAGCTGCTTCGATCTGGGGAACAGGATTGACACAAAGAATAACCAGAATTATATTAGCAAGTACGGCAATTGCTTTTGCTCTTAGACTAATTCCGGTTCTCATTTACTTTTTATTACCCATACATGATAATACTTTATTTTTTAACCAAATCTCGAAATAGACATTAATGGACTCTAGTTGATTGTTATACTATTATACCTGACCAAAGTCAAGACTGTTATACATTTAAAACACTATAATTTATTTTTTTAATGCTATAATTTTACCATCATAGATGTAAATAGTACTTATTCTCCCCTTAATTATTCCAGATGAATTTTATATTCGCTGGAATCCTGCTGTGTTTTATCATTATTTTTATTAATTACCGCTTTCCGTTTCCGGTCGGCAAGTAACTGTAAAACACATATCAGCCCAAGATCGGCCCCAAGTATAATAAATAGCAACCACCACAGGATATGCGAATCACTTTTTTCATCATCTCCGGTAATACCGGAACCGGAATAGGTGGAGGTCTGTCCTATATCACTCGTCTGCTGTGTATCGACCTCAGCCAGGGAATGGTATTGTGTATTTACTACGGTTGTAGTTACTACCGGTTCTTCTGTTGTTCCGGTTGTTTTGGTAATATTCACAACAGGAATACTGGTTGTTTTTGTAACTTGAGAGGTAGTAGATACATGATTACCGATAACTACCAGTGTCCCCGTCAACCCGTTAACACCGATCTCATAAGTCCCTACTTCAGGAACAGGAATATTAAAAACAACATCTCCGGCTTCTCCCCCTGAAATAGATACTTGTCTTTTTTCTATAGCTTTCCCGTTTATCTGTAAAATTAATTCACAAATACCATAGGCGTCGCCCGAATTAGAAACCCTTACCGTTATGGTTATGTAATCTGACCCATCCGATACATCTACCCTATCGGGGGATATTCTCAGATCGAAGACAACAAAAACCGCAGAATTTTCCAGGGTGGTCGTTTGCGTAGTTGTGTTTGTAATAGTTTCATATGTAGTAGTTTGCGTTATAGAAGTTTGAGTTGCCGTGGTAGTCTGCGTTGTAGCAGTGGTTTGAGTAGTATTGGTGGTCTGGTTTGTGGTAGTTTGTGTCGTTATAGTAGTTGTAGTAGCAGTGCTTTCAGGTATATAAGACACGGTTCCAAGCAACTGAGTCTGCGGCAGATAAGAAGTGACCGTAAACCATAATAACGCTTTTACCCTGGCTTTAATAAGCTCTCCGTATATATCGTAATCTCCAGCCTGGCTTTCCCCTGGAAAGTTAAGAGCGACCTCTACCGTATCATCAACCGTTTCTCCCGCATGGGATGGGAAAGGACTTATTGTTTGTGTGTAACCGGAATTCAATATTACTTCGCCGCCGGTCTCTTTGTGTCTGGCTATAATATAACCTGTTGTATAACACTCGGTAACATTTAACGGCAGATCTGCGATACAAACAGCCGTGCCGGTAACCTGCATATAGAATGTTTCATCACCGGTTATTTCATCCTGGCTGAATACCACGGAATAATCTATCTTTATATAATCCCCTACATTAAGAGCCAATGCAGGGCTTGTATTAATGCTGAAAAGGCATATAGCGAGTACAAAAGAGATAGGCAGGCGATATAAAACGCTTGTTCCGGATTTCATTTTAATTCACCCTGAGTAATAGACCTGTTGATATCCCCGGCTTTCTTCTGCCGTATACGGTTGGTATCGATCTACAGTGATACCCTGATATTCACATCTGTTATTTATGTATTATGACAGGCAGTAATAATATAAAACCGTAAAAAGTATAGCACTATTCTATGACAAGCGTAACTATTAATTATTAGAGATTGTTAAAAAATTATGATACTTATTCGTTCATGCAAAGCCGGGATTGCTTCGTCGCCCGTCATCAATTCGCTATAGCCTAGAAAACACCAATTGTGTTATAGTTCTATACTATGAAGTATAATAAGGTCGATTTTATTTATAATGGAACCATTACTTCGGTAAAGGGTTTCAAAGCCGGTGCGACAAATGCCGGTGTAAAGAAAAAAGGACCCAAATTAGACCTGGGGATACTCTTTTCGGAGACACCATGCAAGAGTGCGGGTGTCTTTACGACAAACAAGATCAAAGCAGCGCCGGTTATCGTATCTCAGAATAGAGTGCCCGGTAATGATATACAGATTATAATCGCCAATAGCGGCTGCGCCAATGCCGTAACCGGCGAACAGGGAATGCAGGATGCGATTACCATGGCATCCTTGGCCGCCGAAAAGGTCGGGATAAATCCCGATAAAGCGCTGGTTGCCAGCACCGGCGTTATCGGCAAAATGCTGCCGATGGACGCTATAAAGAAAGGAATTGAGAATATTACACTTTCCGATGACGGCGGGCATGATTTTGCCAAAGCCATAATGACTACGGATACAGTTTCCAAGGAAGCGGCTGTCAGTGTTAACGGAGGTGAGTTTATTATCGGAGGAGTCGCTAAAGGATCCGGCATGATTCACCCGCAAATGGGAACTATGCTGTGCTTTATTACGACAGACGCCAATATCGATGTGGATTTTTTAACAACATCTCTACATACCGCAACAGATATCTCCTTTAATATGATTTCCGTTGACGGCGATACCAGCACCAACGATACTATAATAATCATGGCAAACGGCCTGGCAAAGAATAAGATAATTACTCAAGATTCGGATTATACAGTTTCATTTCAACAGGCCTTGAATGAGGTATGTATATACTTAGCTAAAGCTATCGCTGCCGACGGAGAAGGAGCCACTAAGCTCATAGAAGTAAATGTAAAGGGGGCGATGGATACGGAATCGGCCAGGCTGGCTGCCCGAACCATAGCCAATTCCCCGCTGGTAAAGACAGCAGTTTACGGTTGTGACCCGAACTGGGGAAGGATCATCGCCGCTGCCGGCAGGAGCGGCTCTGAGGTAGTGGAATCGAAGACCGATTTATCTATATGCAACATCAGCCTGTTAGAAAAAGGCGTTGCGGTTAAAAACAAGGAAAAGGATGCAGCCCGTGCACTGGCTAACAAGATTGTAGTCATAGACCTTGACCTTAACCTGGGAAAAGCCACTGCCACTGCCTGGGGCTGCGATTTGACCCGCGAATATGTGACTATCAATAGCGATTATACAACTTAACATTTCTTTCACATCATTATGTTAAGCTTTATATAAGGAGCATTGATTTGAATAACAAACTGGACAATAAAACTATCGTAATTAAACTCGGTGGTTCCCTGTTCGATACCAAGGATACCACAATAGATGATATCGTCTATCTGCAAAAGAAGGGCTATCCCCTAGTGGTCATCCATGGAGGGGCTAACCTGGTAACAAAATGGCTGGAAAAACAGAATGTCGTTACCAGGTTCAATCACGGTGAACGTATCACCGATAAACCCGCCCTGGATATGGTAACCGCAGTTATCGGCGGACTGATTAATAAGGAGATAGTTGCAACGATTATTGCCAGTGGCGGACAGGCTGTCGGTATAAGCGGAGCCGATGGCTCCTTAATAGAGGGAAAAATCCGCAATAAAGAGATGGGATATGTGGGCAACCCTGTAAAGATAAACCATAAAGTACTCACAGCTATTATCGAAGCCGGTTTTATCCCGGTGGTGGCTCCAATCAGTTTAAATTCTGTTGATAAAGAACCCGATGGTCCCCTGCTGCTTAACATCAACGGGGATACCATAGCCGGAGAGATCGCCGCTTCTATAAAAGCCGAAAAACTTATTTTCCTGACGGATGTAAATGGTATACGTGACGGGTCCGGTAAGTATTTGACTCACCTGAGCCCTGAAGAGGCAAAGGGACTGCTGGATTCCGGAGTGGCTATCGGCGGAATGATCCCTAAGATCAAAGCCTGTCTGAGAGCCACCGAGAACCCGTCTACCAGGTGCGTTATCATAGACGGAAACCTTAGAAACGCACTGGTCAAGGAAATTGAAGAAGGTAACACGGGTACCCTGATCTACAACCCTGAAGGAGAAGGTAAATGAATAACTGGCAAGAGTTGGAACATAAATATTATATGCCGACATTCGACCGCATCCCGGTTACACTGGTTAAGGGACAGGGGGCAAAGGTATGGGATGATAACGGCAAGGAATACCTGGATTTCGTTACCGGTATAGCTGTCAACAGCCTTGGTCACTGCCATCCGGCAGTAGTCAACGCCGTTACGGAGCAGGTAAAAACGCTCATTCATACCTCGAATATCTTTTATACTATTCCGCAATTGAAGCTGGCGGAACTGCTGGTAAAGCACAGTTGTATGGACAAGGTCTTCTTTTGTAACAGCGGTACCGAAGCTACGGAGGGAGCCGTTAAACTGGCGCGACGTTATGGACACATCCACCTAAAGGGTGCTTACGAAGTTATTACCGGCACCGGCTCGTTTCACGGTCGAACGCTGGCAATGGTATCGGCAAGCGGGCAGGCCAAGTTCCAGGAACCATATATCCCGATTCCGTCGGGATTCGTCAATGTAGAATATAATAGTATAGAAGCTATAAAGGCAGCCACTACGAATATAACCTGTGCCGTTATGATGGAACCGATACAGGGAGAAGGAGGCGTCAACCTTCCCGATGATGATTATTTGAAGAAGGTACGGGAATGGTGCGACCGGAAAGGCATCCTCCTCATTCTGGATGAGATCCAGACCGGTATCGGGCGAACGGGAAGCCTGTTTGCTTATGAGCAATACGGCGTCGAACCGGATATAATGACACTGGCTAAAGGGCTTGCCAGCGGAATACCTATCGGGGTCATACTGGCTAAAGAGAAGGCCTCCGTTTTTGCTCAAGGTGAACACGGTTCTACATTCGGTGGTAATCCGGTAGCCTGTGCGGCCGGGTATGCCACCCTAAAGACCATTATCGATAGTGATATCTCTCTAAATGTAAAGCTGACGGGGCAATATTTGGCTAGGGGTTTGAACGATTTAAAACAGCGGTATAATTTTATTACCGATATCCGCGGCCGTGGATTATTATATGCTATGTATTTAAATAAGGATATAGCAAAGCAGTTGGTTCTGGATTGTCTCGAAGAAGGACTCCTTGTAAATAAATTGAAGAACAACGCACTTCGTTTTATGCCGCCACTTATTATCGGACGGGATGACGTGGATAAAGCCCTGGATATACTGGATAAGGCGCTTTCCGATATCTGCCTTGTTCAATAGAAGGACAACCTTAAATATGTCACAGGTGCACAAAGTAAAAACAGGCATATTTTTAACCTTTGCCGTGTCTCTGGCGATCGTCCTGTGCGCGCCTTCGACAGTGGCGCCGGCAAAAGCCAGCAAAATCGGTAGTAGCGATATATTATCCATCGATGATTATTCAGCTATTCCCCAGAGTGTGATCGATGACATCGCTGCAACCGCTGCCGGTCTTTTCGGGAATGAGGAGAAACGCCTGGATTTTATAAGCCAGAATTTGGCTCTTTATCTTGAGGCTCAAGATAAAGATGTTATCGTGTTTATAAATTCCGGGGGATGGGGGTGGTCAGCTATTACGAAATCCAATGAGAAAGACCTGACACCCGGGATAGATAGCGTCTTGACCGATCTGGGGAATGATACACTATGGATAGATTATTACAGGACACCACATTCTTTTTATGGCGGCATCAGTGAATTCATGATGGCAATGGGCACATATTCTTCGAAATCAGGGGAATTAGCCGCCAGGGCAGAGTTTTTAACAAAGAACATGCCCGGTATAAAGGTTATCCTGCTGGGTATCAGTAACGGCTGTACCATTTGCGTGGATGCTATGAAAAAGCTTGAGAATGACGGGCAGATCTACAGCATCCAGATGGGACCTCCTGTCTGGAATGACAACAGCGATATTAAAAGAGCGCTGGTAATGAGAAGTAATGGAACCATAAACGATGCATTCAGCTACGGTGATATGTTAACCATTATTCGAGCTAACCTCGAAGCAGCATTCGGTATATCACAAACAAATCCCGGAAATATCTTGCTGAGTATCGGAGCACCCGGGCATGATTATGGCTGGGAATACGATGGACTACAATCCCGGGTAACCGAATTTCTGACTAAAT
>JAQTVR010000036.1 GCA_028706995.1 Dehalococcoidales bacterium | reverse complement strand
GGCGGATATATGACAGGGCTAAAACAGCAGCACCAACGGAGATAGCCGAATCGGCAACATTGAAAGTGGCAAAGAAGCTAAAATCGATAAAATCGATAACATAGCCATAGCTCAAACGGTCGATAAGATTACCTAACGTACCGCCGAAAATCAGTCCCAGCGATATTTTAGCGGGGGTGCTTCTTAAATACTCGATACGGGAGGACAAATAAAACACTAGGAATAATATAATAGCAATGCCAATCATGGAAAATATGGAGAGTAAAAAAGTATGCTCACGGAATACACTGAAGGCGGCGCCGGTATTATGTACATGAGTAAACTGGAAGAAACTGGTTATTTGAAACGATTCCCCTACATCTAAAGCTTTTTTTACTATGTATTTTGCTACCTGGTCCATGGCAACGACCAGTGAGCCAACCAGTAAAAAAACAGCCCCTCGCCGGCTAAATTCCTTCAAGAGGCTATTTCCCCCTGGCATTTTTTACTAGTTTTGCATTACATTCCATACAATATAAAGCCTGAGGCAATGCTTCCAGTCTGTCAGGGTTGATGGGTATACCGCAATTTTCACACAAGCCGTAAGTCCCTTTTTCAAATTTTTCAAGGGCTTTTCCCACTTCAGTCAGTTGGTCCATTGTAAGTTTCTCAAGAGCCATTCGGTTTTCCAGATCAGCTGCTTCCGTTGCCTCTTCCTCCCTTTTTCCAAATGGACTACCCTCTCGCCTATTTTCTGTTGGCCGGCTGGCTTTCAGCTGTTCCAACTGGTCCATTAACCGCTTGCGGTCATTCTCCAGGCGATTCTTCATCATTTTGTAATTTTTGGTCTCCATTTGCCTATCCCCCATTACTTGTCACGTTAATAAACTGCTTATGATTGCTATCTGAAGAGTTGCAAATATGCTTCAATACGATTAATCGTTGATCTTTAAAGAATGTACAGAAGCATCACAAGTTATCCTGGTAATAATGCCTGCCGGAATAAAGCCACTTTAGGACTGCTGAGGGGATAGAACCTGGAATAGTCCGTAGCTTCTCTTTGAGTTATCAAGCAAATATGAGTAAAATGAGATTTTTCCCAGCGATACATACCCTTAGTGTATCCTATTTATATCACTTTATCAATACTTTTAATAAATATTTTCTTATACGGAGAAAATACTATTGACACCAATATTATCATTTGCTAGTATGTAAATGATAATATTTTCAACTACATATCTATATAGTTAAAAGGGGAATGAACCATGAAGCTCAGCGACGACAAAATTAAAACTATCTTAAGGCAGAACGGATGTAAGGCTACACCCCAGAGATTGACGATTATCAAGGAATTCGCCAGGAGCGATAAGTTTCTTAGGCCTGCAGACTTATATGATAAATTAAAGCAGGACCATCCTGATATAGGAATGGTAACCGTATATCGCGTCTTGGGGTTACTTGATAGACTGGGACTTGTGTGTAAAGTGCATGCCGGCGGTGATTGTCATAGTTATAAAATCAATACTGCGGAGCATCACCATCACCTTCTCTGCTCTAATTGCAGAACCGTAATCAATTTTCCATGCGATGAGCCGGATCTGGAAGAACTCGAAGCTAAAATCACCCGGGAAACCGGTTTTACCATAAAAACACACATCCTGGAATTTGTCGGTTACTGCCCAGGATGCAAATAATTCGATAAAAATACATGGGAGGAAAATAGTATAATTAAAATGCCCGCAAAAAAAATTATATCTTATTTACTTAGCATTATCTGTATACTGGGAATTATTCAGGTGCAGGGTTGCAACAAACCTGAAAGCGGAAATGATGATATTCTAAAAATAATAGCTTCCATTACCACTGTTGCAGATTTCGTTAAACAAATAGGCAGCGACAAAGTAGAAGTAACTATCATGGTTCCCCCGGGTTATGAACCGCATAGTTACGAACCTACTACCAGCCCGATGATATCGGTAAGCAAAGCTGATTTATATGTTAAAGTAGGGTCCGGAATAGAATTCGAAGCAACATGGTTGGACGATATATTGGCACAAAATAAAGATATGTCGATGATAGATTGCTCCATGGGCATAGAGATAATTGATGAAGACCCGCATATCTGGAATTCACCGGTCATCGCAAAGCAAATGGTTATGAATATATATAACGGTTTAGTCGAAGCCGACCCTGATAATGCAGGCTATTATCATGCCAATATGCAAAGCTATATCACTGAATTAGAAGAACTCAATAGCTATGTAAACGGACTTTTCGAAGGATACGAAAACCGCAATTTCCTTATCTATCATCCGGCTTTCGGATATTTCGCATCGGAATATAACCTTACCCAGTTATCCGTCGAAGAAGAGGGCAAAGAAACTACTGCACAGAAGATACGGGAATGTATCGATGCCGCTATAGCTAATAATCTGAATTATATTTTCGTTTCTCCTTATGAGACCAGCGCTTATGCTAAAACAATTGCAGACGAGATAGGCGGCAGTGTATTATATCTTGACCCTTTACCTTCTTCCTATATCGCCAATATGAGAAACGTAGCAGCATCTATTGCGCTGGAATTAGAATAAGGAATGTTAAAAGAAAAAGAAGTAGTTAAATTTGAAAATGTCTGGGCTTATTATAACAGCCACCCGGCACTTCAAGATATTAACTTCGCTATTTATGACAGGGATTTCCTTGGCATAATAGGCCCTAACGGCGGGGGGAAAACCACTCTGCTAAAAATTATACTGGGTCTTCTAAAACCCCGGCATGGTAAAGTTATCGTGTTGGGGAAAGAGCCCCGTGAAGGCCGCCCCCAGATAGGATATGTCCCCCAGAAATCGTTTTTCGATAAGAATTTCCCTATTAACGTTTGGCAGGTTACCTTGATGGGACGCTACAGCCATACCGGCCTTTTCCGCAGATATTCCATGGAAGATAAAAAACTGGCCGAACAATCACTGGAAAGGGTCGGAATGATGGAATACAGGGACAGACAAATCGGGGAACTTTCCGGGGGACAGCAGAAAAGGGTATTTATAGCACGTGCTCTTTCATCCAACCCCAAAATACTCCTGCTGGACGAACCGATGGAGAGCGTCGACCCCAAGGTACAGGGTGAGATCTACGGACTACTCAAAGAATTTCAAAAAGAAATGACAATTGTCCTCGTTTCCCACGATATAACCGCTATTTCCATCTATGTGGATAAAATCGCCTGTTTAAATCAGACCCTTGTATATCACGGGCCGAAGGAAATATCCGTAGAAGTACTGGAAGGCACATACCAATGCCCTATTAACCTTATTGCGCATGGAACTATCCCGCATCGTGTCTTGAAGGAGCATGACTAGTGTTTGACATATTCGGATACCACTTTATGCAGAATGCAATGCTGGCAGCACTACTGGCTTCTATCGCCTGCGGGATTATCGGAGTTTATGTCGTTTCCAAGCGCATCGTTTTTATTAGCGGCGGTATCGCTCACGCCTCCTTCGGCGGTATCGGGCTCGGATATTTTATTGGTATCAGCCCGGTACTCGGGGCAACGATTTTTAGCATTATATCGGCAATTACTATGGGTGTTTCCACAAGGAGAACCAGACTTCCCGAAGACACGGTTATCGGTATTCTTTGGGCAACAGGAATGGCGCTGGGAGCTATCTTTATTAGCCTGACCCCCGGATATACCACCAATCTGTTCAGCTACCTTTTCGGTAATATCCTGACCGTTCCCGATTCCGAGTTGTTACTTATACTGATACTGGACGTAGTGATACTGGCAGTGGTTGTACTGCTTTATAAGGAATTCCTTGCCATATCCTTCGATGAAGAATACAGCACAGTTATAGGAATGCCGACAGAAAAAATATACCTTATCCTGCTCTGCCTGATCGCACTGACTATCGTGGTAATGATACGCGTTGTAGGCATCATACTGGTCATTGCCCTGCTTACCATCCCGGCATCACTTGCACGCCAGTTTACTAATGATATGAAAAAAATGATGGTTCTTTCTGTAATCTTCAGCATTATCTTTACTTTCACCGGATTATTTCTATCATATATACTCGACCTCGCATCGGGTGCAACAATAATCATCACAAGCGTCATAATCTTTGCAACGGTAATTTCAACTCGCAAATTGCTGTCCTCTACAAGGTTGCCATCCCAAAAGATGTAGCCTATAATCATTAAAAGACTACCGGGGGGAAAAGTTTGAATCTTTCCATTCAACTGGCACCTAAAAATAGCCGCGGGTTATTGCTATCTAACCCGGTTATGACCGCTTCGGGGACTTTCGGTTATGGTACCGAGTACAGTCATCTCTTCGATATCGAGAAACTGGGTGCCATTATCTGCAAAGGCACTACCCTCGAACCGATGGACGGAAATCCGCAGCCGAGGTTATATGAAACCACAGGGGGTATGCTTAATGCAATCGGTTTGCAGAACATCGGTGTCAAGGCACTGATCGAGGAAAAAGCGCCCAGATGGTCTAAATGGCGGTTACCCGTCATCGTAAATATCGCCGGAAAAAGCATCGAGGAATATGCCAGACTGGCCCAAATGCTGGATAAGGTTCCCGGAGTCAGTGGACTGGAAGTGAATATAAGTTGCCCCAATGTAAAAGCCGGCGGTGTCGAGTTCGGTACCAACGCCGAAGCCGCCGTCAGCGTTACTACAGCTGTCCGCAAAGCAACTTCACTGCCGGTAATAGTAAAATTAACACCCAATGTAAGTAACATCACCGAGATAGCCATGGCTGTTGCCGAGGCCGGCGCCGATGCCATATCCATGATAAACACCTTGAGAGGAATGGCTATAGATATTGAAAAAAAGAAACCATTTTTGGGTAATATGACAGGCGGTCTCTCCGGGCCCGCCATAAAACCAATTGCACTGGCTATGGTCTATGAAACAGCCGGCACAGTGGATATACCGGTTATCGGGTGCGGAGGTATTTCCAATTCAATAGATGCTATCGAATTCTTTATGGCCGGTGCAAGTGCCATCCAGATAGGCACTGCCACTTTCGTTAATCCCGATGCCTCCATTGATATTCTTGAAGGAATTAAAGACTTTATGGGTAAAAAGGGAATCGAGAGTATAACCGACCTCATCGGAAATGCTCGAAGGTAAATTACATCTCATATTTTTATGCTTTCCAATAATCCAATGAACAAACAAAATGCGTATAAAAATGGAAACATAAAATGTTTCTTTTTATTGACTGCCGCATGCCTTATTATTTCCGCATTTGCGGGATGCGGCAGTGCCTCAGACACTGATTCTTCCCTCTTAAGTGCATCTACAGCCTATCCGGAAATCGATACATATATCGAAAAAGTAATATCCGATGAGGAAATCCCAGGATTATCTATCGTTATAGTCCAGGGCGATGAAGTAATATACTGCAAGGGTTTCGGGGTCACAAGCCTCGACAATCCAACCCCCGTCACCACCAAAACTATATTCGACCTGGCATCGCTAACTAAATCATTTACTGCCACTGGCATTCTCCTGCTGGAAGATACAGGGCTTATCGATATCGACAATCCCATTCGTCAATATCTGCCTGATTTTCAATTGGCCGACCCCAGGGGAGCCGAAATAACGGTACGTCAGCTTCTTAACCAGACGAGCGGTATTCCTGGAGCGCTCTCCGAACCGTTGATTTTCCAGGAAGGCGAAAATCCTTACCAAAAATTGATATCATCGCTGAATAACATATTGTTAAGCAGCGACCCGGGAATGGCTTTTCAATATGCCGACCTGAATTACTGCCTGTTGGGAGCTCTTATAGAAGAGATGTCTGGAATGTCATACGAAGAATATATGCAGGAAAATGTATTCACTCCGCTGGGATTGGATTACACCACCCTATACCCCGATGTGGCGGAAAAACTCGGGAAAGCCGATGGACATCAACCGATGTACGGGGCAATCGTAGTGCGGAATATATCTCTTTTTCGAAGCGCAATGCCCGCAGGCTGGGTAATGTCCTGCGCTGAAGACATGGGACAATGGATTATTGTCCAGCTTAACAATGGAGCTACTTCCGAAGGCCGGATATTTCCGGAAGATGATATCGAAGAATTGCAAAATCCTGCTATACTTTATGAGGACAACGACACAACAGCCTATTACGGCATGGGTTGGAGCATCAGTAATGATATCTCTGAAGAGAAAACACTATGGCACTGTGGAGATACCCCCAACTTTACTACGGATATGCTCCTGCTACCGGAACATGACACGGGAATAGTTGTACTGGTAAACAGCCAGGCCAGTAACCTGGTACACCGCATCGCCCCTGAAGTTGCCAATATCCTTTTGGGATTAGATCTAAAATCGATAAATGTCCCATGGTGGGCTCATTGGAAAGCCCTGGATACACTGGCAATTACAGTGTTTATTTTTATCGTTATATTACTGTTAGGTTGGCTGGCATATATTGGATGGCTCTGGAGAAGACTTTGTACAGGGAAACGGTGTTTCTTCTGGTCGCAGGTTGCCGGGAAGAAATATCCTGCCTGGCAGATAACCTTTTATTTGATCCCGCTGGCTTTATTAATCATGATAATGACAGCAGGGTATATAGTTATAAAAGCCTTATACGGATATAATCTGTTCGAGGTTCTCATACTATTCCGTACAGGTGCTCCACCCGGGCTTTACCTTTCAGGAATACTTTCTATATTTATAGTCTTTTTATGGTCTTTTATACTGGCTGTCGTAGGTTTAATCACCCGTCATGTTAAAACCGGAATTTAACCCTCGACTAACTTACGCCCCGCCATAAAAGCTTTTTCCAGCGCCCCGGGTTCATTCCGAATATCTCCAGCTCTATCGATCCCTGAAAACAGTAATTCACCGGCATAGTGTATATCCAGGCTTATAAAGAGGGCTTTTACGGTGGCTATTGCGGGATTAAACAGGTTGGGTAACTTCTGTCCACCTACAGATACGAATAATCCCTTTCTGGTTCTATTATCGCCCAGGGGAGGCAGGTGTAATTTATATTTCTTTGCCCATAATGACTGGCAGCGGTCGATCATCACCTTTGTTTGAGAGGTCAATCCCATAAAATGCAGGGGTGAAGCCAGTACAATTCTATCCGCTGACGCCAGTTCCTTATAAACTCCCTGCATATCGTCATTGATTTTGCAGATTCCGGCTTCGAAACAGGCATTGCAGTTCTGGCAAGGGGCTACATCCAGCTCTCTAAGAAAAATCGTATTGATCTCCGCCCCACAACCGGCAACCCCCCGCATCACTTCAGTCAGGAGTATATCCGTATTGCCCCCACACCTCGGACTTCCGGCTATACCTAGAATCCTCATTATAGCTCTCCCATTATTGACTTGAGGATGACTCTTTCCCTGTCTTCCATCTCTTCAGCCTCTTCATCCTTGATATGGTCATAGCCCAGCAGGTGAAGCACCCCGTGAATGGTAAGAATAGCCATTTCTTTTTTAACCGGATGCCCGTGTTCGTCCGCCTGCATTACAGCCTGCGGATAGCTTATTATTACCTCTCCAAGGTGCTTTACCCCGTCGGGCGGGACTACAAAAGTAAATTTATCTTCACTTTGTACCACCGGCAGTTCATCCAGCATAGCAAAGGATATTACATCTGTGGATTTGTCTTTGCCTCGGAAGTCCCTGTTAAGCCGGCGTACCTTTTCCTGACTTGTGATAACCAGACTCATTTCTACATTATCGCCGGTATTTTCGGCACTAAGAGCGGCCTCAGCTACCCCCTGTAACCAGCCGGCACCGAGACAATCTTCAAATCCTTCATCGAAAATAATATCTATTTCCATCCTTTTCATAATATCACAGGGGATATACATCCTCAAACAAAAATTTTCCTCTTTGGGGAAGTATAACCTGTTTGTCCGGTCTATTTTTTTACCCTTGCATACGGTCTGTATTCACTTCCCTCTTTGGAAAAGAGAAGTGCACTATTGACAGTAAAATTCTTAATTGAATTGCCTAAGGGAGGAAAACATAGGTTCTTTGAAAACCATTAGATTGAGTCGGTGAAAGTGTTCATTTGTTGCCATTATTTAATGATTGCTGCCATTTATTATGGGTTTAAAAATATATAAATAATAATGTACTTTTTAAATGTTTTTTATGAAGCGGTTTTTGCATTTCCTATGCCTGATAATAGGAAACCCCCCTCCTCTGCCCAGCCTCGATTTCGGGGGGAAATTCCCTGATATAACAGGGTAAACCGTATATGGTAAACGGTATGGTAAACTGGTATAGTAAACGATAGGATAAACCATAGGGAACATTCCGATGGATTGTTGGCTCATAAACCAACAAATTGTTACTCTAGCCCTTAGGTAATATCATGCCCTTTTTAAAGTTGTATATAAATTCCGCATAAATATAATAATATTTAGCTATTTACTGTTTTTGCTCAGCGAAAATACTGAAGGTTCCTTTTCAATTCACATTTTGTAATCGCTGGATATGGTACCATATGAACAGGAGAGGAAATGAAAGATATTGCGGAATTAACCAAGAAACTCGGAGATAAAGACAGTAGTATTAGACGAAGTGCAGTTGAAGTACTCGGATTGATGAGAGATGAAAGAGCGGTAGATTCTCTTATTCCAGTATTGAAAGATAGGAATAGGTTCGTTCGACAAGAAGTAATATTAGCACTGGGAAAGATAGGGGGCTCAAGGTCAATAGAATACCTTACCGAAGCTTTAAACACTGAAAATGATGAATTCGTCAAGGATTTTATAGTAAAGGCTCTCGAAAAGCTGCAAGACAAAGAATCTGCCTCTCCTTAATATCATGAACTTTTTCTAAATTGTTGTTTCCATTTGGAAAAAGGAAGGGGGCATCATATGGCATGATGTTTGGTAGAAAGTAAAATCTATCTAAAAAGCTTAACATTATTTTTTATAATTTGCTATGACTCTCACACAAAGATCCATTAATTTACAAAAACCCTCTACTCCGTTATGATCTGCCAAGACTACTTTCTTTTTGTCCAATTCTTTAAAATCTATTGTCATATTGACCTTTCCCCTAAAAACAGTATCATCTTGACTTAGAGTTCTGCGGTATAATAAAAAACCGAGGAGGATTCTAGTGAAAGCAAGACAATACACCGAAGAACAGATCATAGCGGTACTAAGGGAAG
>JAQTVR010000035.1 GCA_028706995.1 Dehalococcoidales bacterium | reverse complement strand
TACGGTATATGTCACTCCGCGTTTAAAATCGCTACCTAAAGCGACGTCCTTCTCAAAATATCCGTAAACCTGAGCGCAAATGGCGTCTTTAGGGCGTTGTACTGTAATCGTAATATTGATGATGTTCCCGTTTATTTCGGTTTGAATATCATTAAAGGTAGTGCAACCATCTGACAAACCGCCCTTTATATAGACGAATATCTGCTCTGGGTAAGATTCGGCGATGCGCACGTCTACTTTATGGATTGGAGCTAATGTTATCTTTATTCCCGGATCTCCATTGGAATTATCATATAAGTCGCTGAAGGGTCCAAAAAATAATAGCCCTGATATTACTGCCAGTGTTAAAAAAGATGCTAAAATAATTCTAATCATAATGTCTCTCCAGTATTATACGCTCTATATTTGATTTTATGAATATTTTATTAAAATATATTGCTAAAGGTGTATTACAGTCTTACAATATATAACGAAAAACATATGTGGAGGTTAGTAAAGATATGCCTAAAAAGAAAGATACCCCCAATATATTAGGAAAAATGGAAAAACCGGAAGCAGAAAAATTCAAGGGAGGGAGAAAACTTATTTTTGTTCCCCTCATATTTATGATGCCTGAAGATGAACCTGGGGTTGAAGAATTGATAAAGAAATACTGGGAACAGGTTAAGGAACAGGTAGAAAAATTGCAGGAGAAGCTGGTTTCAATTAATAAAATCTATCATGAATTTATCTCCAGAGAAGGGGATGAAGGGGTTAAAGCCAGTGATAAGATGGATGTCGGTAGTAAAGAGATAGTCAAATCTCTTATAAATAAGGAAGCAAATATTCAGGCGCTTGAAAACGAGAGTTTACTGAATGAGTTCATGGATTGGAGCAAGTGCCTTTCGTTAAGGCTAACTAGCGAGCAGGTTTTTGCAAAGCTTTACCAGTTTTATGGCGAAAGCCTGAAAAAAAGGGAAGAGCATATGACTAAAATAATAGATGAAAACCTGGGTAGCGCTGAATTCGGTATACTATTTTTGCGTGAGGGCCATAGAATTCAGTTTCCATCGGACATCGAGGTGTTCTATGTTTCGCCGCCCAGTTTGGATGAGATAAAACGCTGGTTACGGGACAAGAGATCCGCTTCTCCATCTCCGGAGGAGACGACATAGCTAAATCCTGTATATCGTATACAAACACAATTGAGCCATACATGTTTTTAAGGTAGCATTTTGATTAACTAGGTGCAGGCTTCTATATAGTACATATTTGTAATTTATTACCCAGCTCGGGTATCATGATTTTATATGCGGATTCAGAAAAGGCTTCTGGGTAAGACAAACATAGAAATTACGCCAATCGGTCTTGGCAGCTGGCAGTTTTCCGGGTTTTTTATAGGCTCGGCATACTGGGGTCCGTTAAAAACCGCCGATATAGATGGAATTGTCAAGGCATCTGTTGATAGCGGTATCAACTGGTTCGATACCGCAGAGCTATATGGATTCGGACGCTCTGAAAAAAATTTAGCTCACGCTTTACTGGCAGCCGGAACATCCAATGGAGATGTGATTATCGCTACCAAGTGGCTGCCGACATATAGAGGCTCCAGTTCAATAACTAAAACCATCTCCAGGCGTAGCAGGTGCCTGGAGCCTTTTGATATAGACCTTTATCAGATTCACTTCCCTAATTCATTATCACAAGTCGAAGACCAGATGGATGCCATGAGTACTCTTCTGGAGCAGGGTAAAATAAAAGCAGCAGGTGTCAGTAATTTTCCCGAAGAACTGCTGCGCAGAGCCAATAAAAGAATTACGGAAGGCGGTTTTCACCTGGCTTCAAACCAGGTGAAATACAATCTCCTGGACCGCAGCATTGAAAGAAACGGGGTATTTTCTGCGGCTAAAGAGCTTGGTATCACTATCATTGCTTATTCACCGCTTCAAATGGGGCTTTTAAGTGGGAGATACCATCGTAAACCGGAGCTTGTTGAAAAGTTGCCCCATCTTAGAAGGAAAAAATTTTACCCGTTCTTGGAAAGGAGCCGTCCTCTAATGACCGGGTTAGAGCGTATAGCTTTGGATCATGGTGTTACCACATCACAGGTGGCTTTAAACTGGTTGGTGAATTTTCATGGAGATACTGTGGTTGCAATACCCGGCGCCACCAGTCCGGAACAAGTGGTCCAAAACGCTGCTTCAATGACACTTGAACTTTCGAAACCGGAAATGGATAGAATCGATAAATTATCCCGCGATTTATAATATTTTATAACAGATTTATGAGCGATCTTATCCCTCAACCAGAATGGGGGGCTACGCCGTACAATAGACAGAACTTTTACAATTAAATTTGATATCGTGAAATAATTGTGACACTATGATTACTCATAGCCTCAAAGTAACAAAACAAGAAGTGTACTACTCAATGCTGGAATTAAGGTTTGATGTTGGAAAGAAAATCACAATTAATAAACAAGCTAGCAATATGCTGATAACAGAAATTAATACTACTTTAACTTTAGGCATCAATAAATTCCCGTGGTTGGAAATATCAATCGCGTTACTATATAATATTTATATATATTAAGTATAACACGAGGATGGCAAGGCTGATAAACCGTTGACCATTTGGTATGACTATATGGCAGGCAAAACAATGGCAAGAAGCTCAAAGGCTATCCCACCAGGAAGATTGGGGCCAAGGTAGCAGCCGCCAAGGACGGCATGAGGTTTGACCTATCATAGTTGGAGACAGGAGCTGATATAGTAAAGAACCCCGACTTTAGTCGGGGTTCCCAGCGGAGGTTTTATGAATTATCTACCTTTCAGGATATGGCTATTAGTAAGCATTGCGCTGGCTATTAGTGCGGTGATGGTCCGTCTAGTCTGGGAAGCTACTATCAGCCGTCCAGTGAGTAGCATGGTCATTATAGCCCTGTGCATACTGGTAACTCTTGGCGTATATGCTCTCATCCTCTGCCTCACTATCAGGCCTAGTCTGAAAAAGTTAAGAAGTATGCCTATTAGAATATGTGGCACGATAATAATTACAGCCGCTCTTATTGGTGGCATTATCCACTACATTCGCTTTGTGCCCTCGCCTGAGGCAGCCTCACCCCTTAGCGTAGTAATAGCCACCCTGCTCCTTCTAGCTGGTATTAGTGCCTATCCTCTGGCACTCTTGGTTATCTGGAGGAAGGGAAGAAAGAGCTGATTTTTAAGGGGAGAAATGGCAAGATGCTCTCAGTGAGCTATAATTGTTGACAGATTGATCTTTGACCTCGCTGTTGGATTCTTAGAACGTACTTCCCGTATTGAGGATCAATTAGAATTTCAGGCTATCTTAAAGCAGCCGAGGCTAGTTTGGCTAGTCTGATTTAGATTTAACCACGCCTGAGCCGATTTGTCAAACAAGGAGTCACAACCAACAGCCCCAGCTTTAATGGTGGGCGATACTGGACTTGAACCGGTGACCTCTTGCGTGTGAAGCAAGCGCTCTAACCACTGAGCTAATCGCCCTTGAAAATCGTGTCTGAGTTAAATAACAGCACAAACAGAAGACTATCGAGAAAAGGGTTTTGCCATCTATAAAAGCACCACTATATTTTTGCGCTTAATGGAATTATATATTGAGTATTACCTGTGGTCAAGGTCAAGTTATCGTGTAAATTTATAATAGCTTATCTTTAAGAGCTTTCAAATTCACCACATCTTCTTTATTATATTCAAGAAGCAACTTAAGAGCGTTATTATCGTAGTAATTTACATAAAGCCACCATAATCTTACTGCTTCAAAACCGTTTATCTCCGTCAGGTTTCTTTTTATGCCCAGTTGTTTCTCCACGGACTTGAACCCGCCGTACAGGCTCCTGTTCCAGCAGTCCTGCATAAGATCACGGTGTTTGAACATTTCAGCCAGGTTAATACCCAGCCGGCAATATATAAACGGCAGGTCGAATCGGCTGCCGTTATAAGTATGTATTACATCTACGCCTTCCAATGCTTCAAGTATCTTATCAGATGTTATGCCGTCACCGACCAACTGTATAAATTGCGTATCGTTCTCGTTGCATATATGAATCCCGACTACGGTAATCTCATCATCGATCGGTGAAAGCCCCGTTGTTTCAATATCCAGATATGCTTCGATACAGGATTCCAATAATTTGCCTTTAGAAATAAATTATCCATATTATAACATCTTACGTCCCTGAATGCTCTTCGAAGGTTTAATCTTGCATAAGAAATTAGCGTATATTTTTAAGGAAATGGAAAGGGTAAGAATAATTTTGGGGATAGAGAGATCGCTCTCTCTTACTTTCGTCCCCTCTGGTATGTGCCGGTCAATCGGTTTTGTTCGATAACATGCCCTTTCATAGCTTGATCTAGCTGTTGTCTTGAAGCCCCGGCTTTAATATTAAGTTTCTGGTCTAAGGCATAGATAGTGAACTGATAGCGGTGCCGGGGGCCTACCGGAGGGAAGGGGCCATAGTATCCGATACTTCCGGATGTATTTTCTCCCTGTAAGGAGCCGTCAGGAAGTTGGGGGATGTTTGGTATAGCTTCTTTAAGTACTTTGCTATCAGGCGGGATGTTGAATATTATCCAGTGGGTGAATAGTCCGGATGGGGCGTCGGGGTCATCCATTATCATGGCAAGGGATTTGGTGTTTGGGGGCACATTTTCCCATACAAGGGCAGGGGAGACACCTTTACCTTCGCCGGTAAACCTGGGCGGGATATTCTCGTTATTTTTAAACTCAGGGCTGGATATAGTTAACATAATATGCACCTCCCGTAAGTTATAAAATTAACCTGATAGTTTATGATAAAAGCTCCGTAATCTGTTGAAGACTTCGAATCCTCGGCTCTTTTATGCCGTTGTTTTTATAATAATCCATTCGGTCTAACAGAACCCCTGACATTCCTGCATTATTGGCTCCGAGCACATCGATTTTATACTGGTCGCCTATATATATAGCTTCCTTAGCATCGATTTCGGCTTTCTTAATCGCGGCTTGGAATATCTCAGGATGCGGTTTGGTAAATCCTGCATCCTGAGAGGTAATTACTATCTCTAATAGAGAAAATATCTTAAGCTTTTCCAGCATAGCGGTAATATCCTTATCTACGTTAGAAATAAGTCCTGTGACAAGACCTTTTTTCTTAATCTCAGTTAAAGCGGGAATGACATCCTTATAGAGAACCATCTCATACTTGAAGTTTTTCATTTCCCCAAGCATCAAACCTAAGAGCTCTTTTGTGGGTGTGATCCCGGCTTCTTCCAGCATGATCATTTCATATTTTGACCAGAGTTTTCTTCTTTCTTCCTCGCTACGTTTGGCAAGGGGGAGTCGGGCATTTTCCTCATAGAAGAACTCATCGCCGGCAATTATCGGCAAGGCAAGAGCCTCCGGTTTTATATCGAAGCCGAAATTTTTCAGAGCTTTGGCTTGACTTTCTTCTCGCGGAGGGTCGTAGCAAATGAGGGTATTGTACATGTCAAAAAATACTGCTTTTATCATAAAATATCTCCCTGAACCCGATATTTGTATTGTAGTCTATAAAACTCCGTTCTGTAAAGGCTCTAGGGTGTCTCAGTTGTCTCCTGGTAAAATTAGTCGTTTCTTTTTAAACAGGTTTGTTAAGATAAAAAATTCATTTCATATAGCGTCTGCCCTGTTTATAAGTTGTGGTATTATTAAATTAGTGATTCATTCAATTAATGGACCGGATAAGTCCTACAGGGGGTGAGAATATGCATACAATTATTTTAAATAAGGAAGCTGTATGTGGTTTACTCGATATGCGTGAAGTTATTGAAGTAGTAGAGCAGGCCTTTATCGATTGGATGCAAGATAAAGGGAGTATGCCGTCCAAATCATATTTAGTTGTTGATAAAGGGGATTTTCGGGCTATGCCGGCTGCGTTACCGGGAGCTGCCGGCGTGAAATGGGTAAACGTACATACTCAGAATTCATCGCTGGGTTTGCCTACCGTAATGGCTATTATGATTTATAACGACCCGGAAACAGGTTATCCGTTAGCTGTAATGGATGCTTCGGATATTACTGCGTATCGAACTGGCGCTATATCTGCAATTGCCTCAAAATATCTGGCACGTCGGGATTCACAATTTTTAGGTATTATTGGTGCCGGGCGCCAGGCTTACACACAGATTGAGGCTCATGCGCAACTATTCGATTTAAAGCTAATCAGAGTTTATGATTGTTCCAGAGAGGCCGAGAAAAAATTAATCGATTTCTTTTCCGGACATAATATTAAAGCCTGTTCGCTGGAAGAAACAGCTGGTTCCGATATAGTGTGTACCTTGACCACGGCATGTATACCATTTCTGAAAAGAGAATGGATTATCCAGGGGACACATATAAATGCTGTTGGTGCAGATGCGGCGGGTAAGGAAGAACTGGATCCGGTAATATTAAAAGAAGCCATGGTAGTTATCGATGATTTAAAACAGGCTTATGCTGCAGGGGAAATAAATGTTCCTTTAAAAAAGGGGATATATAATATCAGTGAAATCTACGGCACTTCAGGAGAAATAATAATTGGCAGTAAGCAAGGCAGAGGGGATAATAGTGAAATCACTGTTTTCGATTCCACAGGAGTCGCTATTGAAGATCTAGCTGTGGCGAAGCTAATATATGAGAAGGCTAAAAAATCGGGCAGTTATATGTCTATTGATATGATAGGAGTATCTAATTAAGGCTCTATTTGGCATGCAGGGATGCTATAATACTTCGTATTAATAATCGTTATCCATCGATTGCAACGGGTCAAGGAGTTCGTTTTAATAGGTTGCATTTGGAGACCTCCAGTTAGTGAGGAATATGAACTGGATTACGGGGATGAAAACCATTATTAAATTTCAGTTTCTCAATATTCTACATATAGCCAGAGTAATCCATAACTTCAATTAATCGGTCTTTTTATTAACCAGCGCTTTATGAATTCTAGAATATGATGTTTTCCATAAGCCATTTTCCTGCTGATTCGATATTAACCATTCAAGGGCGGTCTTTATATCCATATCTTCAGGTGATATTCCGATTTCCTTATTATCAAATTTAAGATTCTTCCTTGAAGTTAAATATCTCGGAAAGCCGTTCGATGAGCGGATTATCCCTTTCAGTAATTCTTCTCATATTTACCTGTAATCCGGTCTCGCGTTGTATAAAACCTGTTTCCAGGTCTCCGGAGACGAAACGGGGATTTTCCATGATGACTTTATGGAGAATAATATTGGTCTTGACCCCCACAATTATATATTCATAAAGGGCACGGCGCATACGCAGGATAGTTTCGTTGCGATCTCTTCCATGGGCAATCAACTTGGAGATCATCGGGTGATAACAATCGGGGATGGTATAACCGTTATGAACGCCGGAGTCGACTCGAATACCGACACCTCCGGGTGAACGATAACCCCTGAGTTTTCCGGGCGAGGGCATGAAATTCCTCATCGGATCTTCGGCATTGATGCGGCATTCAATAGCCCAGCCATGCAACTGTACATCCTTTTGACGAACGGACAGCGGCAGGTCGGAAGCGATCCTTATTTGCTCTTTAACCAGGTCGATTCCGGTAACCATCTCGGTAACTCCGTGCTCTACCTGGATGCGGGCGTTAACTTCCAGGAAGTAGTAATCACCCTTGGAGTAAATAAACTCAACGGTTCCTGCGCCGATATAATTGATGGAACGGGCAAGTTTAACTGCCTGTTTACCCATCTGCTGGCGTATTTTTGCATTCAAGGCTACTGACGGTGACTCTTCAATGATCTTGCCGTAATTTCTCTGTATGCTGCATTCACGTTCTCCCAGGTGGACAATATTGCCGTGTTTATCAGCCAGTATCTGAAATTCTATATGGCGTGGATGCTCGATATACTTCTCAATATAGATATTTTTGATACCAAAAGTGGACTGAGCAATAGATGAAGAGATGGCGATGGCTTTTTCAAGCTCGTCTTCCGAGTGAATAATACTCATCCCGATACCACCGCCTCCGTTTGCCGGTTTAATAATAACCGGATAGCCGATCTTGTGGACGATATCTTTTATGTGTTTTAAATCCGATGAACATTCGTCCATTCCTGTTATAATAGGTACTCTGGCCTTGATGGCTTCTTTTCGGGCGGCAACTTTATTGCCGGTAATCTTCAAAACGTCGCTGGGAGGGCCTATGAATGTAATTCCTGCTTTCTCACATGCTTCGGCAAAATTTGGGTTTTCAGAGAGGAAACCGTAACCGGGATGAATGGCATCTGCATTACATTCCCCTGTAATTTCTATTATTTTCTCGATATTCAAATAGCTTTGTGAAGCCGGTGCGGGTCCCAGCAAATAGGCTTCGTCGGCATATTTAGTAAAAAGGGCATACTTATCAACTTCGGAATAAACCGCTACGGATTTTATTCCCAGTTCTTTGCAGGCACGCATAATGCGTATTGCGATTTCACCGCGATTGGCTATCAATATCTTACTGACCATTGTTTCCTCCCTTATTATTATACTTTTATTTGCTTCTTATATAAAGAGCCGGAGCCATAACTGATGGGATCACATAATTTGTCAAGGTGCTTTTTGTACGCTATACTATAAACCAATATTTTATCCTCTATTGAACTTAGGTTGAACGTATGGTAAGAACCTGAGCAACAGGTGATGAAGTTGTTCGTTTTTTTGAATAGAAAAGTGCATCGAAAAGGATGGTATTGACCTGATTGTTATTACTGACGGGCAGTAAGATTTGTGTCAATCGCTTGGCAGAGACTTTAATAAGAGCAGATGTAGTTTGAGTATCAAAGCGTATATGTAAAGTGATCTTGACCATACCGAGAATATAATTTCTACGTAGCTACAATAAGAGAATCAATGTCTCCAGCGCTTCGTCAGTAATCATATTATTTGTAAATGTTATCTGTGTCTAGATATTTGGCTAGAGATCAGATTCGGTGTGCTTGAACAACTAAAGACATAATAGAAGGGGTAGGTACCTATGGAAGATATAGCCGGGGGAGTGAAATCAATCGAAAATGAAGCTGAAAAAATTCTGGAACTTGCCAGAAATGAGGCAAATGAGATCCTTGCCAGGGCAAGTGAAGAGAGTAAGCAAATAGTTTCCGCAGAACTGCGTCTTGATGAAGTCAAAGCGGAAGCCAAGCGCATAATAGACAACACACAATCTCAGGCGAATCAGCAGATCGAAGAATCAAAGGAAAAAGCCCGAGGTATTATTAATATTACGGTTGGCGATAAAACGGACAGCATTGTCCGGAGAGTTGTCGGCATCATTATCGGAGCGGAAGCTAAATGATT
>JAQTVR010000034.1 GCA_028706995.1 Dehalococcoidales bacterium | reverse complement strand
TTTGCTCGATAGGAGGGAATATGGACAAAAAGAAATTATGGGGGATACTGGGGGTTGCGGCTGCCTCGCTAGCCGCGGTGGTTATCGCGAAGAAAAAGGTACCGCCGGTGGACAATTCGGGAACGTTTGAGACTTCCATAGATATAACGCCTGTCTCGCAAAAGGGAGGGCAGCTATGATTAAGTTGGTTTTAGACAATGTGCCGGAGTGGGTCACCAGCTGGGGATGGCAATTCCCCATGCCCGTAGGGTGGAACGTCTCTACTACGGCGGCCAGGGAATTTTATATCTTTCGAGATATCGCGGAAAAAAACGAGTACCCCGAAATTACTAGCGGTTATACCAGGCCGGACATAAATCCTACGCAGTTTCAATTTTCTCAATTGCCTGTTATCAGCATGATACAAATACGGCTTGGGCGCTCAGTCCCTTATTACTTCGATAGCTTTTTCAGGTTCTCGCCAGAGCTCTTGATAGAAGACGGATATGAATATCGAATATCCTGTCCTGGCGCCGAAGTCGGCGTTAATCCGAACGTCCCGTCATTGTTCATAGACAAGCTATCTCTCACGCCAACCGCTCCATGGGAAGAGCCGGAGCCGGTACCCGAGACTCCTTCCAATATCCCCATAGCTCCAGTGCCCTCGATAACCATAGATGAGCGCTTGAACTACCTTGGCAATATAACCATCACTCACCGCGCTACGCTCAATGGCAGTCCTATAAATCTGGAAATAAAGTCCATCAAGCCGGTGGTGATGACGTCCGAAAATACTTTCTACGGATTTAAAATCGTGAGTCCGGCAGGGTTAGTCAACTCTCTGAGCAATATCGAGATGGGCCATGGCACGCCGTTGCAGTTAAGCTTCGACATACCGGGTTACGACCGTTATACCGGCCAGTACGTTTCTCAATGGGTATACACCGGGGTGTTATGGAGACAGTTACCCGAGGACCAGGCGTTTCTCTTCCCCTTGCGTCTATTTATCAGCTTCGTGCATCCGATAGACGGCAAGGTGGTTGATTATCAATTGCCACTGGCGAACTTGAACGTTGAAACACACGCTCCGTCAGTATTTGACGCCGGATGGGAGACTGGATTCAGTGTTTAAGGAAAGATATGGCAGAAAATAGACCGAGCACTATAACTGAAAATATTGGAGCGGGGCTGATGGTATTTGGGTCGATTCTTGGACTGGGAGTACTTGGTTTGTATCTGTGGGCCCAGAAGACCAAATGGCGCCCGGAGCCGCCAGTAGAGGAACAGGAAAATTAATCGTAGCCAGAATTAGATAAGGAGTTTAACATGGAAGACTTGCTACCAATCTGGCTAACGACGACTGCAAGCGTGGTGGGGGTGGTTTATGCCATTGTCCGTAACGGATCACGAAAGAAGAAGCAAGACGCGGATTTGAAAGCGGATTTGAAAGCGGATATGCGTAGCATTAAAGAACAGCTCGGGGACCCCATAACAGGGCTGGATGCCATATCGAACAGGCTCGAGAAAATGCGCGAGCATTGTAACGACGTTACCAGCGCCATGAATCTCCGGGTGAAAGAGAACTCCAAAGATATAGAGCATCTGCTGGAAAGAAGACACAATCAATAGTTGAATCTCTTTATCGACGTAAGCATCTTGCATGGCCTTTCGGTTCCGCAGCTGTGAAAAATATTCCCGAGACGGTGTTTAAACTTCCTAGTAGGAACCATCTTGCCGTTCACGAACAACAGTGTTTCCAGTGTATTACACCCGGGGCAAGAAACTACAACTTCCTGTTCTTTGGGTATAAGCGGCGACTTCATTTTAACTCCTTACCACTGATATATTAAATGCCATAAGAGAACCGGGCAACAATATTTAAAGCATATTGGTAGTAGCACACGGTAAATGGTTGGAATTAGCAAGCCCGGCCGGCCGCTCTTTGCCTTCATCACGTAATTCATGCAGCACTCTTCTACAATAAGTCAAACCTGTCATCCTATCATAAGATATTTCTACAGGGCAACGATCGCCCTCTTTTAAGTCCCTGTAGGAAATGCTCTCCGTATCGAATCTATGACCTCGGCTACATTCTAATATCATCGAATTCTCCTTTTAAGCCAATATATTGAGTCCGTCACATTCCGCAATAAATCCATTAAGCATAATTTTATCTCCGGTCTCGTTTCCTGCAGGTGATTCTACCGCTATCCGGACAATATCGTGCGGTTGCCAAACATGGGGCTCACTGAAATATCCGTTCATTTGAAGATTTAGGCTTTGTAAGAGATAAAGCATTTCAGTAACCTCCATTTTGGGAATCTGTGACTGGGCTAATTTTATTAGCGGTAATACTGCTTGAAGTTCGTCTACTTCATACAATCCTGTAAAACAATATGGCTCTTTAATGATAGCAATCTTGGACACTTTAGGTATTTCGCTTAACAGGGTTATTCCATAAACACATAAAATCTGTTCAGTGAGTGTATGATGTATCCAGTCAGTTCTCGCCCCGGCACTTTGACGAGGAGTACTCCACGATTTAAGACCTAGATCACTAGCCAAAAGTTGACGTATTACACGCTGTCCTTTTGGCCATCTTTCTTTGGACAGCCTATTCATCTGACTGATGAGGCGAGCCCGATGTTCTACTACCCCCTCCGCTTTCATCTGCCAGTCTGGAATAAGATATCTAGTAGCGCATCTGTCTTGATCCATTATTTTTACCCTCCTTTTTAATTGTGTTCTCATTTATATATTTATCCTCAACCTCAAAAAATCCGAGGCGGCCCGGGCAAGGCACTGGTATCTCATACAAAACAGGATTTGCCAACACAAAACCGTATTTACCCACGAACCAGGGGGATGCACTTTCGGTCACGCAATCGACGATATCTACCTCGCCGATGATGGCGCCGAACTGCTCTGGGCTCGTACCTAAACGAGGAATGCCAAGCGGGATATCGGCATCAAATAGCCTGTAAAGGAAATCCCCAGTACCTTCGTTCCAGTCAGCATTTTTACCTGCATGGACATAGATGCGTTCGGGCAATTTAATGGTAAAATTAGCGCGGTCCCGAGAACTATACGGCCCGTGCTGAGGCTTCCTCCCGATGCGCCAGCTCCTGTTCTCAATGTCTTTCCAGCCCTTACAAATCAACCAACTCCACGGTTGTTTAATCGACAGGGCGTATCTTGGTTTCGAGTTCATGGATTCTGGCTTCGAGTTGTCTAATTTTGGCTGACCTGCCATCTGTAAATCCTTTTTTATATCCATCTCTATACCCCTCGCTGTGGTCAGTTGAGTGCTGCTTTCCAGTTGTTAATTCAAGATTTTCAATACGGTTGTCGCCTTTGACCCCATTCTTATGATGAACAACCTCCCAGCCGTGCAAAACCCTGCCAAGATTTCGTGCCATGACAAGGCGGTGTTCGAGAACATAGCCAGCTTTATTAGCCATTGGCGAAAAAAAAGTCATTACTCCATTATGAAATAAACTAGAACCGCCCCCAACCCACTTATGAAAAGCCCAGCTAGAATCCCCATTGCAAACGAGAACCAATCCATATACTCACCTCCTTTGTTCCCATTTAGGCCTCTTCCTTATATATTGCGCCACACCAGGTGCATATTTTATTGTTTTTCACATATTCTTTAATTTCATCAAGTGTCACTTCCGTTATAACCACTAAAGGTTTAGTAACTCGTATTTTCTGCACAGCTTGAGTCGGGTGTTTATTAGTAATATAAACAGGATTGCCACATTGTTTGCACACATTAACATCAACTGGCTCATTCGATTCAACATACCAATAATTGCCCCTTTTATCTTTACCTTTTACCATGATGCTATATTCCGGTTTTTGCTTGTCCTTCATTCTCTCCCCTCCGGCACGGATAAACCCTTTGTAACGGGACTCCCAGATACGGTTTGATATACTGTTTTAGCGCCTGCGCCACTAAAGGCTGCATGCTGCCGGTTACTGTAGAAGCAAGGTCCTCGGCAAGCCTCTCGATAGAAGCCTCCTGTAAATAGTCTCGGTACTCATACAGGAAATCTGAAATAATGTTTGCACCAGAAACCCCTTCGCCATACTCACCAACCCTTTTCAGGGCATCCTCTATATCTATTGCGACCTGTTTCTCAATGGTGGGGCAGGCCAAGGTTGGCATCCAATTTTTATAGGTTATCATTCTTTTCCCTCCAATTATATTATTTGAGTCTCCATTCTCGTTCATTCTCTTTCCTCCGGTGTTTTGTACGGTATCCCCAGTGCCTCGAATATGCTCTCCTCGCTTTCCCAAGCTATGCGCTCTTCCTCGCCAATCGCTCTGGTCGGCCGGGTTAGTCCGCCCCCGTCAGCATGGAGCATCATTCCTTTCTGTTTGGCCAGAGAGCAGAGTTTGATGTTGTGCTGTTTGCTGCCGGTACGGATCAAGAGCAATGTCGCCCACGTCCAATTGTCAGCGATGTAGATATCCACCGATTGACCTGTTTCGGTTACCAGATTGATGAGCTTCCCGGCGCCGCTCTTGATTTTACCGAATGAGGTTAATACCGCCAGAATTTGCCCCTGGTTAGAGGGAATAAGCACTATGTCTATGTCCCTGCAGAACGGTTTTTTCCTCCGGATTGAGCCGGCTATCTCTATCCGCGAGCAATAAGGAGCGAGCGCCGCCTGGATTATTTCGGCTCTCATTTGTGCTTCTTTCAGTTCCATCTTGATTCCTCCCTTATCAATAGTAATATGCAGTTCAGCGCTGTAATGTTGAGCAGTTTCCTGGTCCACCGAGAGGGGCTTCGGTAGAAATGAACACGGCCGTCAGCAATATCACTCCGGATAGCGTCAAACTTCCGCTTAAACGCCAGGTGCATCGCTATGACCGCTTTATCCTTTCCCTTTTTCATTTCATATCACCATTATCATTTCTGGATTATTCAGGCTTGCTACTCAGGTCTAACAAATTCTTCATCACCATATTCGCCGTCTATCTTTGTTTGCACTTCAAATTCTTCATCCCAGTGATGACCTATGTATTGGACATCACAGGTATCCCGTTCAAATTGTTCCTTTGCTTTTCTGGTCGCTTCCTCTAGGTTATCAGCCTCAACATAAGTAACGGCATCGTATGATTTTATCCCCCAAAATTTATATTCCATTTCATTTTCTCTCCTTTATTTCAGGTGGTTGGCTTTTGCTGGCTAGGGATTTCCCTCTAATACCTTAATAATGGTAATTGCACCTACTAATGTTAAGAAGAGGAAGAAAGAGAATAGAATAACAGTAGTTATTATCAATAGCCATTTATATATTCTTTCTGACATCATATCGTTACTCCTTAGATTTAGCCTCTTTCTTTGCAAACGAACACCGAGAATAAGTACACCGTTTTATGCAGGGATGCAGCACTGAACAAAGCGGATTACCTATACTTTTACGAGCGACATCACGAGTACGATACGGGCAGACTTCTTTGGCAAATATCCGCCACTCTTTTAGTTGCTTATCCATTTTCTCTCCTCTATTCGGGCAGGGCTGTTTCTTTATCGCATTCCACCTATCCCAATCAGGTTTTACATCTTTCACAAAAGCATCTCTGATAGAATTAACTATTTCTTCAGGCGTTGGTGCTTCCTTTGGTTCTTTCATTCATCCTCCTTTATTTCGGACAGGGCTGGTAGTCTCTCAAGTTCTCTACCTTTTACGATTGTGCATCAGTACTCAAAGCACTATCATAATATTTCTGTAACCATTTTGGCCTATTCTTGGAGAATACCTTTTCCATTCCACAATCGGAACAAACAAATGTAATTCTACCTGTTGGAGAAGAGTGTCCAACATACCCACCATCATCGACTACTTCCCCATTCAATATCTCCCACTCTGCATAGGCAATTGTTTCTTCTTTGATTTCCCCATTAAGATGTTTGCACATCGTTTGCTCCTTTATTTCGGGCAGGGCATGACTGTCCTGTTATGCCTTCTCTGTCTGATAAGGTCGGCACTTTAATTACGGCATCCTTATCAATCATATCTTCTACGACTCCCTGCCCTTTGTTTGCCGGACTCAAATTCCCTTCCCAATTGGCTTGATGTTTCTGGAGACCCCCCGAAGAGAGCCTTATTGGCACCGGCATTATTCATTGATTCTTCTCTTTCGATTCTTTCAGGCAGCCGGGAGCGCCACACATAACTATCTGGGCGTAGTCCGGCTCGCCATCTGATTTACGCGGATGAACATAGCCGGCACCCCTGCAGACCTCGCAATAAGGGTTAGGAAAATAGGTGATTCCTTTAGCCAGCCATGAATCGATTATAGCCTTAGCCTCACTTTCCGTCGGCTCCCAGGGTGCCTCTACCCTTATCGGATTTCGAAGCATCCTTGAGGGTGGTGAGCTTCTTATAGGCCTCTTGCTTCCGGCGCTCGAGCTCCTCTGTTGAGAGCTGTTTAGTATTTTGCCTAGCTGTGTTAAATCTCCCATCACTCACTCCTTTCGGTGGTTTGAAGCCCTCTATTTTCCACCGTTCCAGTATGGCCTGGATATACCGCCAGTTTCTTTTATTCAGCAGGGCGGCCTCTCTGAAAGCGAAACCAAACCAGTCGAGGGGATACCTGTTAATGGCGTCTTTGAGGTTTTCTACTATTATCGGGGTAAGGGCACCAACCTCTGTCTCGTATAGCTTAAAGAGATTCCCGTTCTCGTTTACGTCCCCGGGAAATGTATCATTTGTTGTAGCAGTTGTTGTACTTTTATCTGTACTTTTATCTGTACTTTTTATCTTATTCTCTAGTACTGGTACTACTTCTATATCTATATCTCTTTCTATATCTATACGTGTACTTTTATCCGTATCATTTGGTGTACTTTTATCCGTACTTATTGGTGTACTTTTATCTGTACTTTTTGTACGGTATTTCTTGATACGGTCATATTCTGACTGGTATTTTATCCATGACAGGATGGTGATGATATTGGTTTTGTTGTCAACCTCTATTCGTTCCGAGTCTATCAGGCGTTGCTTGCTGCTTGCCCATAACTCCGGTGAAATGTGGAGGATGGTGGATATCATGCCATCGGTATATCCTATACCGGGGCGTACCTCAATCTCTCCGCTATCTCCCCATTGGCTGGAGCCGCATAGGGCCAGCAGGTCGATGAATATGCCCCTGATTTCAGGGGTTTCTTCTCGTATGTCGCCCTCCAGCCATTGATTGCAATATACCTTGATCCACGTTCTGCTGCCCATATCACGCTCCTATTTAGATTCGGCCGGCTTATCTTTGGGGTTGTATAACGCCTTGAGTTGGTTGAACGCATCCAGAGCGTTGATGGATAGCTCCATCTTAGAGGTTACTCCGAGCTGTTTGTACATCTCGCTGGGTTGAAGTTTTGTAAGTTCCCAGAATATTCTCTCGAGATGAGGGTAGTCTTTTACGATTGTGATGGCATCCCAATCAGATGGGGTTTTGATACGGGGTCTTGGCTGCTCCTCTGGTTTGGTAGGGGCTTTACCCGGGAGCTGCGGTCTCTTGGGAGCGGTTAGTTGTTTGCCTCCCGATATATGCAGGAAGCGGTCAATCATTTTTGTGGCGAAGTCCGCGGGGATACAGGCGTTCAGGGCATTGCGCTGGGCTTTTGACAAGCCCTTCTGGAAGACGAAGGGGTCATCTTCGTAGTGCTCTCCTATTACCTCGCCGGTGGCCTTGTTCACATCCTTAATCTTCATTTTGAACGGCTGGTGGGTGCCACCGAATACGGCGAAGTTTTTCGACAGGTCTGTGGCCTTAATCACGATACGCAATCCGTCTTCAACCTCGGTAATGAGGGGGTCGGACAGAATGATGTTGCCTTTCATGCGGGCAACCTCTCGAGTACCTACCCATGATAGCCTGACCTTTCTGACCATGGATTTGGTCTTGTGGTCGTAGACAGCAGTTTCGTAGATATACTCTTTGATGGTTTCCCCTGCCATCTCTGCGAGCACCTGCTGCTCATCCTTCTTTTCCACTTCTTGAATCTGTGCCAGCATCAAACTGGTTATCTCGTCCATCGTTTTCTCCTCTCTGTATTCGTTCTTATTTGTAACTATACGTTTAATTTTTTCTGCAGGGGCGATTCCTTAACTCTCTTAGTCTCTTTAGAATACCGTAACATGAATTGTACAACACTCATAGCGTCCGAGCCATTGAGCTGCATCATCTGCCACACGGAACGAGCCTTGCGTACATCTCCAATGTTATAGTAGAATACCAGCCGGCCTATCTCTTTAGCGATGTCCGGGGGGCACTTTTCCGCCCTGGTCAGATATCCATGGCATACATCTATGAATTCATTGCGAGTATATAAGGGAAAACATATGTGCATAGCAAAGCGGGAAATGAATTCTCGCGGCATCTTGTCCGAGCTATTACAGGCCGCTATAACGACTGTTTCCAGCCTGCCGCCTCTGGTCTTTTGACTCTTAGTTTCAATCAACTCTCCGGATTCCATTATACCGAGTAGAACAGAATAGCAGTCATAGCGCATTTTATCTAATTCGTCAAGGAGCAGGATTGAAGGCCGGTTTGTAAACAATTCATCAGATAGGCCAGAGGCAGATGTTCTTGAGCCGAAGGCCATATACGCCTCGGGTACCACCGCGCGAATTCCCTCAAGAATTAGAGATTTGGCACAGGCCGGAGGACCTTCAAGAAGGAAGTTCAATTTCTTACGCACTTCTATGGCCTTGGCAATGGCAATTTTAATATCGTCAAAGCCTACAATCATATCAAAAGCCCGCATGACGGACTCAGCAGATACCGGCTCGAAAGCTTTTTCTTGCTGCATGTCTTTCGCCACACTCCGGCCTTTATCAGTAAGTCGATACCGGTTTACGCCAGAAGTATGCCTGGAAGAGTATATCTCTATATGCCCGCTGGATAAAAGGCGTTGCATATCTGCGGGTGTCGCCCCGACGATATTACAGGTGAAGGTCTTCCGCATGAGCTCGGGCAGGCGTATCCGGTCGCTGTTTTCCCGCTCATAGGCCATTAGAATTATCTCTGCGTCGTTATTCATCTGGCGCCGACTCCAGGAGGGTGAATAAAGAACCTTGCAGGGGGGTAGTATCCTTATGGTTGTTGTCTATGGAGCCAATCTCGGATTTTTTCTCTGTCTTATCCTCCAGGCCTATTAACTTTCTAATACCAGAGGTGTCCAGTTCCAAGCCTTCTGCTTCAGCCTTCTTCTCCGCTTCGCTGACTACTTCTTCCCAATGGTCTTTAACGGCCTGCTCTATCCCCCCGGGCTTATTATTAGAGCCATGATATTTACCCCCGCACATACATTTGCAAACACTGCCGTTGGCATCGTGGCTTTTGCCATCGCACCGGCCTT
>JAQTVR010000033.1 GCA_028706995.1 Dehalococcoidales bacterium | reverse complement strand
TTTCAGATTCCAAGATATCCCGGATGCATGAGTTTGGCCAGGTAGTGACTAATCCTGGAGGAGGTAAAATCGCGGTTCCCCTATCTGCCAGAACTGAAATGTTTACCGGAGACGGCCGGCTTAAGAAAAAGTACCGTAAGCCTCAATCAATAAGCAATGTAAAAAAGATATTTTTGCATGGGAAAGGATATCTGGCAAAGATTGCGAAAAAGGCAAAGACAATCATCCCTATGTATATTTTAAAAAACAGCGTAAAGATCAAGCCGCGTCTTGGATTTTACCAGACGTGGGATGATATGCAGAACGATCGGATTAATATTCTTAATCAATCAATACAAAAGACATTGGATAAAACCAAATGAGCGCATCGATACGCGAAAATATACTGGCAGAACTTAAAACAACCCTTGAGGCTATTACGGTGGCCCATGGTTATACCAATACAATCGCCAGTGTGCAAAGGTGGAATCAGCGCGGTAACTCTTTAGCGTTAGTGCCTTGTATCGTTATAAATTCGGGGCAGGAAGAAAAACGACCGGAGCCGAACCCCCAAGCAACTTGTAAATTTACCATATATCTCGATGTATGGTATCGGCAAGATGATGACGAAACAAGGCCATCAGATCAGATAATAAGCGGCCTTTTAGCAGATGTGGAAAAGGCGTTAATGGTAGATCCTACGCGCGGAGGTAATGCGGAGGATACCAATATATTAAATAACGTTACCTTTGAAACCGTCGAAGGGCAACCGAGTTTTGGGATTATAGTTGAGCTTGAAATTGTGTATAAACATAAACTCACTGACCCGACGGTATATGTATAGTTTAATTCACGTGAAATAAATTAACCAAGGAGGATTGCGATGTTAGTCAGAAAGCGTCAATTAGCGGCAAAGATCGAAGTTGCTGAAGGTACTGCTGAAGCCTTAACCGCGGCGGAGGCGAAATTTTTGGTTTATAGCCCCAAGGTATCACACGACATAGAAATGTTTACCCGGGACCCGGTGCGGTCCTCATTCTCGGGCATGGGTAAGGTTGCAGGTAAAAGGCCCGCAGGGCTTTCGTTCCGTTTGGAATTGAGAGGATCCGGGACAAAAACAACCGATCCGGCATGGATAACCCTATTAAAAGGGTGCGGCTTTGAATCAAATGCGCTTAAATCAGCGGCCATAGGAGCTATTACCGGAGGACCTTTCCAGCACGGCGAAACAATAACCGGCGGCACTTCCGGTGGAAAAGGACGTGTTATTTTTAATACGGTTACCGGGGCCTCAAAAGTTTATTATGTGGTAATTTCCGGAGCATTGCAATCTGGTGAGGTTATTACCGGAGGTACTTCATCGGCCACTGCAACCACTTCAGGCGCACCTGTAACAGAGGGACAGGAATATAGGCCGATCAGCAGCGGAGTATCATCTTTAACCCTGGGGAGTTATGAAGATGGGGTGCTTAAGCTGATTAAAGGCGCCCGGGGAAGCGTTAAATTTAATTTTAAGACCGGAGAACCGGTAATGCTTGATTTTAACTTCCAAGGAGTTGAGGCAGGGATTACCGATACTGCTTTGTTGACCGCGATCGCCCATGAAACACAGAAGCCACCGGCATTATTGTCAGCAACATTATTGCTCGATGCTTATTCTGCACGCATGGGTGAATTGAATATCGATGTTAATAATGCTTTGGCTGCGAGGGATGATATTAATGATAGTCGAGGTTTGCTCTCGTATCAGATCACAGACAGAAATATATCGGGAGGATTTAACCCGGAGATGGTAACGGTAGCCACGTATGATTTTTATACAAAGTTTTTCGGTAGTACCGATATTACTCTTGCTCTTAACGTAGGGGCAACCACCGGAAACATGTTTAAATTCTATTCTCCCAGGTTGCAACTTACGAAAATAGATGACGAGGATAGAGAGGGATTAGCGCTGGCAAAATGTTCTTTTGATCTGAACGGCAGCGTAAATGGGGATGATGAGTTTAGTTTTGTTCAACTTTAATTGAGGAGGTAGACAAATGTTAACAGGCATAAATATTTACGAAGCAAAACCGTATGTTTCAAAGTACGATCCGGATAAAAATAACCCCACAACGTTTCATATTGGGGCACTGGACCCGTTCTTAAGGTCATATATTGAGGATCAGACCACCTCATTAAAGATCAGCTCAAAAAATCCAAACGACGCAGCCGAGGCGAATATATTGGTAAGCAAGCGTGCTCTTTTAGCTGTTAAATTCGGAGTACGCGGTATTGATAATTTTGAGGATCCTCAAACAAAGAAACCAGTCAAATTTGAAACAATCAGTACCTCAATAAATGGCAAGAATTTCCCGGCGGTTTCAGATGAAATAATCAGGTTAATGCCTAAAGATTTGATTGATGAATTAGCGGAGGTCGTCCTATCGGCCAACAAATTGACCGAGGAAGAAGCAAAAAACTGATCATGGCAGTTCAGGTCATGGAGGCTGGCCTGGATTGCCGCAAGTGTATCAACGAAGAAAAGGAAGAACGCGGCTGCGAAAAAGATTCACCGATACCCGGATATTGGAAGTTTGATGAATTTGAAACAAGTCGCTGTCCGGTAAAGTTAATTACTAAGCAAAGCATTAGGCTGCTTGAAGCCTTTTTACATTTTAAACAAGGGTTTTTGCCTAACGCCGGTGGATGGATGGATCAACCGGCGAAATTGTTTGAGGCGTTTGAAATAGTCGAAACAGAACTACGCAAGATTCAGGAAAAGAAGGATAAGGACAATGCCCACAAATAGAGAATTAGAAATAATAATGAGGCTTAAGGATGAAATATCCAAAAAACTTCAAGGAATTGAGGGAGGGCTTCGTAAATTCGCTAATTCTGCCCGGGATTTAGGCCAAACGCTACGATCTACCGGAAAAGAAATGTCCCAAATGGGTAGCGTTGTAACAATGCTAGGGGCTAGTATCACGGGGCCTATGATGCTTGCCTTTAAGAATGCAGAGAAATATTCAGCTGGTGTATCTAATCAGATACAGCGGATGAAAGGAGTCACTCTGCAATTCCAAATTTCTATCGCCAATGCATTAGTGCCCATAATGGAGAAATTTACTAATATCCTAGGCAATTTGCTGAATGCCTGGAACAAGTTGGGCCCGGTGGTTCAACAACAGATAATCCAAGGGGCTTTTATGGTTGGAGTCTTTCTTACCATTGGGGGAGGGGCTATCTGGCTTGTTGGGAAATTAACGACATTGATCGGGACAGTAATTAATTTAGGAGCAAAATTCTTAGGGCTTATGCTTGCGAATATTCCACTGACCATCATTATTGCATCCGTTGCAATTCTCATTGTTTTGATGTTTAAATTTAAAGCCGTGGCAGACGTGGTGATGAGTACATTAGAGGTATTGTTTTTATTTTTTATGAACGGACTCGAAGCCATTCGGTTGGTTTTTTCCCGCGCGCTAGCCTTTATTTTGGGAGGATTGGAGAAATTATATACAGTACTTGGCAAGATCCCTGGGCCCCTAGGGAAAATGTATCAATCTATAGCTGCAGGAGTAAAAACAGCCCGGGAGGAATTAGATAAATTCGGGAATCAAGCTTTACCTAATCTTGAGCGGAATACGCAAAAGATAGGGCAGATTTTCTCTACCGGAGAGGGCGATTGGTCCCGGGGATTCGATGACTTAAAGAATGGGATCAGCGGAGCATTTGATTGGTTAGGAAAGTTAGGCGATAAATTTACCGACATAAAAACAACCATTTATGATTGGGGAATGGCAGTAAAAGATATCATTCAGAACCTTGCCCAAGGCATGGAAAACGCCATGTCCGATCTATTTTTTAATGTGATTACCGGCCAGTTCGATGAATTAGGCAAGATCATATCTGATTTTGGCAATCAGATGTTGAAAATGATAGTCCAAGTCTTAATGAAAATGTTGCTGATCAATACGATTGGTAATATCGGAATGGGCAAATTTGGAAAATTAGCGCAATATTTTCATGAAGGCGGTATTATACGCGCGCATAGCGGACTTGCTGTCGATGAGGTGCCTATTATAGCTCAAACCGGAGAGGGTGTCTTATCCCGAAAGGGGATGTCTGCTCTTGGGCGGAGTAATTTTGACAGGTTGAATAGAGGAGAATCCATGGGCGGAGAAGTAGTTAACCAACCCATAGTTGTCATTCAAGCCTGGGATACGCGCGATATACAACGAAACGCAAAAGCGCTTGAAAGTATTATCTCGAATGCGATGGATAAAAACAGCCCTTCAATGCGAAAATTTAAGAGAAGGTAGGGAATAACATGTCAGATTTTACTTATAATTGTGATTTTCCCGTTGAAGAAACGGTGATGCAGAAGACGATCGTATCCGAATTTGAAAACGGTTTTGAGCAACGTAGGCAGAAGTGGGCGAACCCTCTAAGATCATTCAAGTTGACGTTTTCTTGTCGCACTAAAACAGAAATGGAAAACGTTCGAAATTATTTCACTACCAAGAAGGGGGCACTAACGTCTTTTACCTGGACAAATCCAAACGATAGCGCTGAATATACCGTTCGTTTTAAAGAAGACAGTTTTAAATATGAGCAGGTAGCTTATCGAATTTATAATTTTGAGTTTGAATTAATCCAAGTTAAATGATCACTATTGACAGCACCACTAAGACACAAAAGAATTCATCCACCAACAAGCCCATTTATCTTTACACTATTTTTGATTATGACGGGCTTAGTAATAATTTATATTTTGCGGAATCCGACGCTGATGTTACTTACAATGGGCAATTATATACCCGGTTTCCTATTACTCATGAATCAATAAACGATAATGCCCAGGGGGAAATTGAGGGGGTTAAGGTTTCGGTATCGAATGTAAGCCGAGTTATTCAATCTTATCTGGAGTTGTACGACTGGAGAAAGAAAAGAGTTGTTATAAGGCTAGTTTGGGCCGATCAGCTTGCCGATACTGACGCCTATATAGATTTTACCTATTACATAGATAGTTATACCGCTAATGAAAAAATGGCGGAATTCTCTCTATTGCCCAAAATAGACATCCTCGATGTAAACATACCTTACAGGGTATATTCCAGAAATTACTGTTCTTGGAAATTCAAGTCAACGGAGTGCGGTTATTCCGGAGCAACGGGTTCTTGCAACAAAACCAAAGCAGCATGCAAGGCAATGGCGGGGGGATCTAATTATCAGCGTTATGGTGGATTCCCAAGCATCCCAACCAGGAGAATTTATGCAGGATAGGGATATTCAAAAGAAGATAGATGAGCCGGAGATTATAGTTAAATATCTTGGTACGCCCTACCTGCATGGCGGTAGAACAATGGAGGGGTTAGATTGCTGGGGATTAATAAAATTTATTTACGCGGATTTCTGTATTAAGGTATGGGACGTTGATGAGGAATACGCAAAAAATTGGGCTAGTCAAAGCAAGAATTATTTTATTGAAAATTACTGGCGGGAATGGCGCAAGATAGAGATTCCCAATATATTCGATGTGGTTTTATTTAAGAACAACCATGGCGTAGTTAACCATGGTGGAGTGGTTTTAAGTGACGATAGGTTTATCCATTGCCGGAGAGGCGGGACAGTAATTAACCATTTATATGACTGGCAAAAGCGCATAGACGGTTTTTATCAATATAGGAAGGCCCATGATTAAAATTTCCTTAATACCAAATATTTTAAATAAAAATGATCGGGTTTCTATCACTGTGCCGTTCAAAAGAAATCTTACCATAAAAGATTATATAAAGCTTTCAAAATGGAAGGTTGATGGTTGGAAGGTCATTGTTAGCGGCCGGAGGATCACCAACCTTGATCAGCCTATTGAGAATGAAGATGAGATTATCTTTACCCCGGATGTAGAGCTTGAGGCTATTGGTGCTTTTCTTTATTGGGCCTTTGTTACACACTGGTTTACCACCTTAGTAGTAATAGCAACCATAGCTTCTACGGTAGTAAGTCTGATGATGGCCCAGGGGGTAAGAACGCCTAATTTTGGCACATTAGGTGAGGGTATAGATGAAAGTTCTCCTACTTACGGTTGGGATGGTATCCAGACAGTTCATGAAGTCGGTGTGCCGGTTCCGATCGTTTATGGAGAACATAAGATTGGGGGGAATATTATAAATGAATATGTTTCAACCGATGGAGATAAGAATTACTTAAACGTATTGCTCTCTCTTTGCGAGGGAGAAATAGAGAGCATTTCAGATATCAAGATTAATGATCAACCGATTGCAAATTTTTCTGGCATAACATACGAGACGAAATATGGGACAAATGCACAGACAACAATCCCTAATTTTGAAGATTTGCACGAGACCTATTCAGTCGCGGTCGCCCTTAATGCTTTAAATTCAAATCATATTTATACTTCCACCGGTATCGACATAGAGGGTTTCGATGTCTTATTAACCTTGCCAAATGGACTTTTCCAGACCGATGCCGGGTCCGGATCAATCGGGAGTTGGGCCGTAACCTACAAAGTTGAATATAAATTACATTCCGGAGAGAGCTATATTGATCTGGGAAGCTTTACTATTTCTGATAAATCACGTACAGTTTTACGCCGTACATTTAGCAAGCGCGGTTTAACCCCGGGGCAATATGATATCAGGGTTACCCGGACGTCAGCAGCAAGTAGTCTGGATCCGGTTCAAACAGGAGATCTTACATGGACTAGCGTTGACGAGATTACTTGCGATGATTTAGCCTACCCTAATGCAGCTTTGCTTGGTATCAGGGCTTTGGCTAGTGAACAACTTAGCGGTGCTATACCAAATTTTTCGGCAATAGTCAAGGGCCGGAAGATTAATATTCCGGATGTTCATTACGGAGGGGTTGCGATTGATTGGGAGGATTATTATTGGGATACCACCGGTTTAATATTTAGACGACTTAGTGACGATGCAGCATGCACGTGGGATGGCGTTACTTACATTGACGCATACTGTGCGAATCCCATTTGGTGTTTAAAGGACCTGCTAACCAGTTCTCGGTTTGGGGTGGGAGAATTTATTGCTAGTACCAATATTAGTGCCGCCCAATTTCTTGATATGGCCAAATATTGCGAAACCAGGGTATCTGACGGCAATGGGGGATATGAGAAACGATTCAGATTAGATATAGTGATTGATGGATCCAGCCGGGCATTAGATGCTATTCTGCAGATTTGCGCGACTTTCAGGGCTTTCCCATTTTATTCAAATGACGGAATCAGTGTTGTTATTGATAAAGCTGGCACACCGGTGCAATTGTTTGGGATGGGAAATATTATAAAGGACAGTTTTCAACAGTCTTGGAAGTCAGTTAAAGAGGTCCCGAACGTAATTGAGGTGCAGTTCCTTGATAAAGATTTGGATTATGCTCAAGAAACGGTTGTGGTTATTGACGAGGTTGCTTTGGCCGCGGGCGATCCAATGAGAAAGAAACAGATCAAGGTATTTACTACCCGGAAGAGCTACGCATTGCGGGAAGGTAAATTCGCCTTACTTAATTGTAAATATATTAACCGGTCAGTAATTTTTAGAGCAGGGATTGATGCTATCGCGTGTCAGGCCGGAGATATTATTAGTATAGCTCACGATGTGCCGCAGTGGGGTTTTTCTGGAAGGGTTCAAGCGAGTTCAACCACAACCAAGGTTAAATTAGATCAAACGGTGGTAATAGAGGCGGGCAAGAGTTATCAGGTAATGGTTAGGTTCGCCGACGATACTATTGAGATTAAAAGCGTTACGGATGCCGCGGGAAGCTATACAGAGGTAACTGTTGGATCAGCTTTTACCCAGGCGCCCGCAGTTGCGGATATTTATTCATTCGGAGAGGTAAACAAAGTTAAAAAGGATTTTCGGGTATTGGGTATTAAAAGAGAAAATAACGGAGAGGTTGAGATTATAGCACTGGAATATGACTCTAATATCTACGATACAGATACAATCACTTTGCCAACCAATAATTATTCTTCTTTAACGCTGACGGTCCCGAATGTAACCAGTCTTTTGTTAACGGAGGGATCGGCAGTTTTACCTGATGGTACCATTAAGAGCAGTATCGAAGCTTGGTTTCAAAGGCCAGATGATACCACAAGCCAAAATAAATACCTTTTTGCTAAAATCTTTATTTCCGATGATGGTGGGTCAAGCTATCAATTCGCGGGGCAGACTTATGGATCGAGTTTCTCTATATCCGGTGACTTCGTAAAGACCCAGACATACCATGTTAAGGTGGTAACCGTATGCACTAATGATATTCAGGGTAAGTTATCAGATGCCCCCAGCAGTAGCATTGTAATCGCTGGGCGGGTAACTCCACCGGCAGCAGTTACTGGATTTGCATATTCGTGGGGTTCAGACCTTGAGCTTTCATGGGGTACAGGAACAAGCCCGGACCTTGCTGGATACGAAATTCGAGACGAAGACGCTAATTTCGGTGATGACGATATTCACTTAATATATAAAGGTCTCGCCAATAAAAAGGTCTTAATTCCTGCATCCAGGGCCCCCGGGACGTATTATATTCGTGCATTTAATACAAGCGGCATCTATTCGGCTTCTTCTGCGTCTGTGACACCCACAAATGCTGTCCCCGCAGTTCCTTCTGGGCTAGCTGCGGATATCTTTTTCAATATTGCCCGGCTGTATTGGACGGATTTGACGGCAACCGATATCTTGCATTACGAAGTATATGTTTCGAAAACCAATGCTTGGGGAGGAGAAGAATCATTGCTGGCCAAGATTTCCGGCCGGAATTGTACCGTACAGGGAGAAGCTTCTTTAAACGGATCAGCAACCGATAATGGCGTTGATAATACCGATTATATAACTGATGTTGATTTGGCTGGATTTGGCACAGATTATTGGTTAGGAAGTTATGTTGAAATCGTATCTGGTACCGGAGTCGGACAAGAGAAGAAAATCACCGGATATAATACTACGACCGGAAGATTTACAGTGGCTTCCGCATGGACAACAAAACCCGATACAACCTCGAAATTCTTCGTGCATTCCGTTAGATATTATAAAGTTCGCGGAGTTGATAAATATGGTGAGGGTTCATTCACATCTGCTTTAGAGGTTAAATTTGTTGAATTTACGGAAAGCATGTTATCTGATCAGGCAATCACCGGCCGGAAGCTATACGCATCCGATATTATCACCTTATCTGCACAAATCAAGGACGCAATCATTACTAGTGCAAAGATATTAAGTTTGGATGGCAGTAAAATAACCGCCAATTCGATTACAGTATCGAAACTGGCCAGTGATGCAGTCCCGCCAAAAACATTTTACCAGAATGACGCCCCTACTACCGGAATGAATACCGGTGATTACTGGGTAGACACGAATGACAGCAATAAGCTTTATATTTATCAATCAAGCGCATGGGTAGAGGTTTCATCGGGAGGCGGGGCTGGAGGAGGTATCACTGTCTTCAGGCAGACATCTATTC
>JAQTVR010000193.1 GCA_028706995.1 Dehalococcoidales bacterium | reverse complement strand
CGCAATAAGGACAAGTAGGATATCGCCGGTCCATTAGATTCTCAGCCATACTCACCTCCAAGATAATGAGTGTTTGTTTACTTTTTCCCCATCAATTCATTAGCGCAGCGGTTACAGAGATGTTCATGGTCTCTTGTTTCTATGCTCATTGTAGCCATCGTTCTCGAAATACACGCCGCAGCAGGGTTACTACAGCCTGCGTGTGAGCCCTGTGTTCTGTTCGAACGGTCGCATGGCGGAGTACCTGATAGTCCAGATATAAAATGATAAGGTAATATCTCCATCTCGAATTCTTTCCCCTTGAAAGCTCTGATTGCTAACTTCAGTCTCGTTTTTAATAACATTTTAACCTCCAAATATTAAATTGCCTATTTGTTCCGCCGGCAGCGGCGGTATCGTTCGGATATTGGTATCCAGCCCAGTTGTTCGATATAATCATCACCGGCAATAAATCGCTGACGTCACCATGCCAGCCACAGCACTCACAAGAGACGTTGGGGTTAGCCTGGTTGACAATCCCTTCTCCCCAGGCTACCTGGTGACATACCGGACAGGCGTATCCTTTCTGCATTTCAGCTTCCTTTAGTCGGGATAGACTGCGTCAAGCGCTTCCTGATAGGCGATTCTTGCCATCATCAGTTTTTCCCTTGCTTGTGTTTGTTCAGGAGTGGCACCGTGGCGGACCATGATATCCCAAAGGAACAGAGCATGAAGAGTGTGCTCCTTATGGGCTTTGACCATTTCTTTGCTCACAGGTGCCCCAGGTATAATTTCACAGCCACAATTTAGTTTTCCCATTTCAACCTCCAAGATAATATGTCTTATTTACCCGCCAAAATACCTGGCGACTGTTTCTATTTCCTGTTCGAGCTCGTAATTCATAGCCTTATCACCGAGACGAATGTTTTCCAGGGCTTCCGCAATTTTATGAAGAGCTAGTGCCAGTTTCTCTTTCTCTTCTGATGACATCTTACCCTCCTATGTAGATAAAGTTATTTTAGTCGGTCCGGTGTTGTCTCAAGAATCTCTATCATGCACCGACAGCCGTCGAAGAAATATCGATAGTGATTACACTTATTGTTTATCTTGAATGACCCCCTACACTTTGGAAAATTCACTGTATGCCAATCCACGGCTCTTTTAAGAAGATTTTGAGATAACTCTAAATCGGTTTCCCAGAATTTCATTTTAGCCTCCTATTCCATAAACCCAGGCAGCCGGGCAATGGCTATCTTCTTCGAAACGGTTTTTCTCTTGATTTCCGCTTGCTCGTCCGGCAGATATTTAAGGTTCAATCTGATGACACGGTTTACTTCTTCTGGCGTTGAGTCATGCATCATCTGCCAAACACCTCGTGCCGCACGCACATCCCCCAAGCCCAGGTCGTAAACCTGGACACCAATAAGCCGTGCAACCTCTGGAGGACAACCCTCAGCACGGTCCAGCATACCAACCACAACATCAATGAACTCCTGCCGGGTGTACTCGGGGAAGTGTGGTTTGAAAGCGAACCTTGAAAGAAACTCCGGCGTAAATTTGTCCTGCCGGTTGCAAGCGGCAATAACCTGAGTCCGCAGTTTTATTCCACGGGTCCGATTACTTTTCGTCTCGATAACCTCTCCCTTTTCCATGAGACCAAGCAGTACCGAAATAGCATCTGACCGGCATTTGTCCACCTCGTCAAATAACAATAACTCCGGCTGGGTATCAAACAGCATGTCGCTCAAGCCAGCCGCGGACGTCCGGGAGCCGAAGGCAATATAAGACTGGGGAGCTGGTACCGCTTCGCGCAAAGCATCCAGAAGTACACTTTTTGCGCAGGCCGGCGGCCCCGTTAAAAGTATGTTCATCTTGCGCCGGCTGCTCACTGTGTCGGCAAGCACTTCCTTGATATCATCGAAACCGACAACCAGATCCAGACTACCCATGATAGTCTCCCGTGGTATTGCCTTAAACTTTTGCTCCATCTCATTAGCCCAGATGACCTTTCGCGCCTTGTCGGTTATCAGGTACTTGGTCAGACTGCCGCGGCGTCCGTCTACCACAACATAACCCCCATCGACCAGGCGTTTGACGTCATCCTTCGTCGCTCCAACGGTGTAGAATTCCCATGACTTCCACCCCATCTTTGAGCGGCGGGGATCATCTTCTTTTTCTCTTGCCTTCATCAATATTTCAATATCAGATGCCAACTCAGTTCTCTCCTTATTTATTCCTTCGCAGATCTTTACCCTTGAAAGTAATGATATTGTCGCCGCACATTCCCAGCAGCCGAGAAAGCGCTCCCCTGCCGATTCTCGCCCCCATCTCTTCGTCAGATGGATAATAGTTGGTCGTAATTACCACAGGCATCTTACTTTCGATACGCCGGTCAAACAGCGCCCAGTAAGTTTCAGCGCTCCAGTCAGTCGGCGTTGTCAATCCCAAATCATCTATAACCAATAGAGTGGGAGACAGTATCCGCTTCAAAACGTCATCTTCATCCTCTCTAGAACCGCGGTTAAAGGTACCC
>JAQTVR010000192.1 GCA_028706995.1 Dehalococcoidales bacterium | reverse complement strand
GTGAAATCGTATCGCTCGGCTACTTCGTTGATGACGCCCTGAACGTATTTTCCGATGTTCCCTTTCAATGCCAGCCGGCGATACTTTGGGCACCACACGAAATGATACTTGAGAAGTCCTCCTGGAGGGTTATACCCTCCGTCGGACTTGCCGGCAAACGATTATTCCACGGCAACTGCTTTAATCATTACCCAAACGTTCCGTTGAGGCTAAAATAATATATGAATCCATCTGATCATGATATAAGAAGTAATAGATTTATATTTGTTCCATTTTGTATGCTTGCTCAGGCAATTCGCGCAGTTGGCATTGTCAAACATTTCCCTGCTGTTGTTAACCCAATTATCGATGTATTAATGGATCAAAACATAAACATAATCCAGATGCCATGTCCTGAACTTTTTTTTGATACGTTTAATAGAACTCCATGCCGAAAAGCAAAATATGACACTCCAGAAAATAGAAGAGTTTATCGTGAAGCATCTCGAGACGTATTGAAACAAATAATTAATCTGCGTAAAGCAGGTCATAAAGTGGACGCCATATTAGGCATTGAATACTCACCGTCTTGTGCTATCAGTCGATTGACGGGAACCTCTCAAATGAATGATATTAAGGAATCTGGTATTTTCATTGAGGAAATCAAGCGATTGCTGAATGAGAACAAATTGTTAATACCATTTGTTGGTATTGAAATTTACCATATTGATAGATCTATTGATAGATTAAAATCTTTTTTATCCCAAAATAGGTTACACTAATCATGACTTTTAATATAGTTCGCTACAAAGAAGATTTGACAAGTTCGGTTGACGATATTCGAGAAACTGCATTAATGGTACTATGGCATAGCGGTTACAGAGACGACGATATAGATTCTCGTATCATATCAATAGTAAACAGTGATAATTCTACCAAGATACGTCGCAATGCAGTAAGAATGATAGCTTTCTTTCGGGATAGTAAATTTCTTCCTGTCCTAATTCATTGCCTCGAAGATGAAGACTATATTGTTAGGGGTGATGCATTTATTGGTATATGTTCCATTAATATGGATTCGACGAAGATGGCAGCTGTCAAGAATTTTATTGATAAAGAAAAGAACTCTTATTGTGTATGGTGCATTCAGAAATTTCTAGCCCAAACGCGTGGATTGTGATCAATTGACGACATTTAAATAATATTTTTTTCAGACTAAGGAGGGAGGTACTATTTATGGATCTTATAACAACTAACGTTTATAGTAAACGTTTATCAAATCATCTTTTAATTTGCGGATCTTGTATTCCACAAGAATGGCCCGAAGCAGTTGATAAGTTAGGCAACAATTGTACGATTTTAACGACATGCCCTGAGGCTGTGCACATGAATACTATTATAGCCAAAGTAGCCTCAATGCTTGCTAAGAGTACAATAACGGAAATTGATATTCTTACTAAGGATGGGTCGCCCCACTGCATTGGTCTCCACTTTTCTATTGAATGGGCAGTAAAAATGATGAAAGCAAGCAACGTCACAGTTCGTTATTTTGTTTTAGAACATGGATCACTGCATGAGATTTCGCCGCAAAAAATTGTAGAGAAGAGACATCTAAGCAAGTGATTATTTTTTATTTTTTATTTATTTCTTATTAAACCTTGTCGGGCTTATAGTATTATAGTTCATTTACGATTGACATATGGAGGATGCCAAATTGCATGCACCTGACCATAAGGCGGTCGTGTTCTTTTCCGATTCTTTAAACACTCAGTCTACTGATTTTGATAAAAAGGCGGTTCTGCTCTTCTCTGGGGGTAGAGACAGTACTGCTGTTGCAGCGGCCTTCTGTTCTTTGTTTCCAAAAGGTGAACTTCATTTTTTATTTTTTGATAACGGTCTATTAGCAGACACAAATTCTACAAGGAATCAATTTGAGATGCTATCAGAGTTATATCCAAATGTAAATGTATCATTCAAACAAATAAATATTAGGTCTCAACTATGCGCCGCTGGTATGAAATTTGTTGAAAATGACTTGGTATCGCGAAGGTATACAACCTTGCTAATTTGTGTTGCTTGTAAGACTATTATGAATTATGAATGCGCAAAATATGCTGTCTTGACAGGCGTAAAGGTTGTCTTAGATGGTTCTGCTGTTAGGCAGAATATGTTTCCAGAACAGACTCGCGGTTATCTTGATTTTTTAAAAAGTGTTTATAATAAGTTCGGATTGTTACATATATCTCCCCTTTACGACTATTTAACAAGCAAGGAAGTAGTTACTGAAACCCTCAACGAACTCGGAATAAGAGTTCATAAGCAAGAGCCATCTTGCATGTGGGCAGATGCATTCTCTACTGCGAATGAAGCTGAAATTTTTAGATATGCATCACGCACTTTAGAGATTATTCAATCTCTCGATAATAAATAGTTTTTCCCGAAGATCGTTAATATAGGAAGCGTACATGGTCTCTTTGCAGTTTCTTGTTGAAGCCTCGAAAACATTATTCGCAATATATGGTACCTCTGTAGCA
>JAQTVR010000191.1 GCA_028706995.1 Dehalococcoidales bacterium | reverse complement strand
TTCTTGTATAACACAAACGATATAACGAAGGGTAATTCGTCCGCTTCTTTCATGGCTTGCTCTTCTACTGTTTTAGTAAAATCCTCTGGCAGTTTAAGCAGCTCTAAATTATTTAGCATCAGCGATTCTTCATAAGGCAACCGCTTGGCTAAATCTTCCAGCTTAATCTCCTTGCTCAACTCGTGTATCAACGATGCTAATTTTACAGGCACGGCTGAACCACGCATATAGTTGAGTTGAAGCGTCTTAATCTTAGCTTCATTATCATCGTAATTCTGGATGATGCAGGGAATTTCTTCCCATCCGAGTTCTTGGCAAACACGCCACCTGTGTTCGCCATCCACTATCTCGTAGCCATCATTACCCTTCCTGCGCAGGATTATTGGCTCACAAAGCCCTTTCTGGCTAATTTCTGCCCGTAATTTGGCTAATATATCCTCTGAAACCACATTTGGGTTATAGTTATTAGGAAAAATCTGGTCTATTTTAATCAGCTTTATATCCAACAATTAGCCACTCCCTGCATTGCTCTTTGTGCTCTTCTGAAGCCATCGCCTCGCAATGCTTATAAGCATATTCTTTCTCTTCGCACTTACGGTATTTGGAAACTATCTCTACCAACCTGCTTAATTCATTTTTACCGCCTGCGTTACCGAAGCTAATCACCCATAACGGAAACTTCCCTGATATTGCTAATAGTTCATCCAGAACATCCATGCCAGTATTGGCTGAAAATTTACTCTTGGGTTTAACTTCACCAAGAATCTTGTCTAATATATTATATTCGCCCTCATAAGAAAGCGTTCCTGAATACGGAGGGTCTAAATACAGGATATCGCCATTGACCTTACTAACAAAATCAAACACGTCCTCTTTATAGACCTCATTCTTAAAGCCATTAGAGAATATGCCTGCGTTTACTTTATCCTTTAGGATATCCAATAACTCAAGCGGAGTCTTCAGGTTATTGCTCATAGCGCCCCTGTAAGTCTCTTTTATCTCATCAAACCTTCCATCCTCAAAGGGTCTATTAAAGGCATTGGGTGAGCTGAATTTTGAATATGGGCGGATTCTAAAAATGTATTTCAGCAGCAGATATTTCTCAAGATAACTTTGGCAGTTTGGAAAGGCGTTGTCCAAAAAGGCAGCGTGCTTTATTGAAAATACATCTGGAACGAACTCTCGCTCAATATCATGGTCATTGCCCTCATTCGGCAATATAAGCCTACATATATCTGTATTGCTAATATATATGCTATTGTTTTCTATTAAGGCTTTGCCTGCTATAAAGCAACGCTCAGCAATATCATTACAGATAATCTTAAATCCTTGTGATTTTGCATATAGACTAACTGCTCCGCTTCCCAGGAATGCATCCACAAAAACCTTGCCTTGCCACTGTTCCCTGGGGATATATTTGCGTACCCCTTTGAAAATTAGAGGGCAGAGCTTTCGCTTGCCACCAAAGTATGGTAACAACGCATCGAACATTCTTAACTTCAACATATAACGCCTCCCAATAAGAGAGAGCCCAAGTGCGCATATAACACTTGGGCTTAATTAAACGCCTATCAACTCGTCGAAACGAATTTTTATCGTGGGAGAATACGGCGAATTTCTGTATTGATTACCAGGGTCGGCTTTACTTAAAGTTGCGGGGGCACCATCGGGTGAATTAAAGTTTTCTTTTTGAAGGTATCAAAAACTATCGCCGACCTGTCAGGTTCAGAAGAGATCGGGGCGGAACATTTATCGGAGGCGATACAATACAGGAGCCTGGATAGGGAGTTCTTTGTTTAAGCCTTTTTTTGTTATATAATAACATTGCGATGCATACGCAAACCCTTTTTAAAAAATACCGGCTGCCAAAGCCTGCCCTGGTCCTGGCCATAGCCGTTGCGCTGTTATACGTGGGCTTCCTGGAATTCCTGCGCCCCGTATTCTATGACCCGGACAGCTACTATCATGTTGCCGTATCGGGCTTCATAAAAAACTGCGGTCTGCATTATCCTTTTCCCTGGGCGCAATTCTCAATATTCAAAGACTCTTTCTCCGATAAAGACTTATTGCTCCACATCCTGAACCTGCCGTTCCTGTATATTTTCCGCGAACCTGTCACCGCCGGCAAGTACGCGCTTGTTTTCCAAGCCGGGATATTTTTTATTGCCTACGCATTCGTTTTGAGGAAATACCTGCCGGATAACCTGGCTGCCCCTTTCCTGCTCCTGCCGCTTGCCTCACCGGTATTTACCTCCTACCTACTGCAGCTAAGGCCGGCAACGCTGGCAAACGTCTTTACCGTGCTGGGCGTATACTTTCTCATCAACAAAAAACCGGGCAGCGTTTTTATCGTCGCGCTATTATATTCCCTGTCGCATATCTCCTTCCCGATGCTCGTTATTTTTGCCTTTGTCTGCGAAGTGCTGAGATTGTTCATGAACAAGGAATTCTTTATAAAGAACATCTACGCCGCCCTTGCGGGGATAACCGCCGGCATATTCATACATCCGAATTTTCC
>JAQTVR010000190.1 GCA_028706995.1 Dehalococcoidales bacterium | reverse complement strand
CCCCATACCTCAAAAGGGTCCAATTTATCCGCCGCCTTACGTATAATCGCCGGGATAAAATTGGAGACTTCCGGATCGAATTTTGCGTAAGGGCCGAAAATATTCGCTGCCCTCACGATAGCGATCTCCATGCCCGTATGCCTATGCCAGAATTCACAGAGCTTCTCCGTGAACCTGAAACCCCAGCCTATCCCGAAATAAGCCTGGGGCGGATCTATATTCAAATCTAAGGCTTCCTCTGATATGTCTCCCTGGAACTCTTGATACAAAGTCGCTGAGCCGATATAAACAACGCGGCGCACGTTCTCTGAATGCAGGGCTTGGAGCATATTGATATTCATAACTACGTTATCGTTGACTTGCTCCCAGGGCTTAGAGCTAATTGCCTTGGAACCGGCACTGTTTGCCGCAGCCATGATCGCGCAGTCGCAGCCCTTAGCTATGCTCCTGCAATCATCTCTGGAGCGTAAATCTGCGCGGACATATTCCACTCTTTCGTGGTCAATAAAAGGCCTGGTATTACAAAAAACCGCCCTGATTTTTGTCGCCGGATGTTTATCTAAAAGATAGTTGATAATACCGGAGCCGGCCATGCCGGTGGCCCCTGTAAGCAAAATATTTTTATTATCTAAATACGTATCCATCTTTAATTCTGAGCGATACAACAACAGGAATCATTCTTAACAGGCTGACATGAATAGAGATAGTCCCCTTTCTTTGTCCCATACCAGACAACTTCCCTCATCCAATCATCCCACCCTAACCATTTATTGCTCGTCCTGTCAATCCTATACGTATAACTGCCCTTTTTTAACGAAATATTTTTGCCCCGTAATAGCCCTTCATAGATTTCCGGGATATTATAACTTAACGAAACGTCTAAATCGGATTTTATAAACGGCAGCTTGATCAAATCCTTATTAAGCCTGACGGCCTCGCGTAATAATTCATCGGAGAACTCTAAGTTTCTTTGCTTAATGAAATTATTTAGCGTCTCCTCTGCTTCATCGTAGAATCTTTGCAATAACCCTTCCCGGCAAAGCTTGATAAATAAATATTCGTCTGCCGGCCACCAGGTATTTAACCACTCTTTAGAAGCTACATATTCAGTCCCGCCGTTCTGGATATCTCCTGCCTTATCAATAAAAAATCTCAGGATCCCAGAAAGTTCTCCTGTGGCTCCTGCCGCTGATGTAAAGGCTTCGTTTAATTCAGAATAACTTACGCGGCAGGCCTTGTTTAACAGCATAGAAGGAATTTGCAAGAGCTTATCGAAATACAACAAAGATACCATCCAACAAAAAACCTTTGTTTTTACCCAATCTTCTTTGGTCATGGAATTAGTGCCTATTACGATATTATGCGCTTCATAGATCTCAGGGGCCTCTTCCAAGTTGGCATGATGCGGAATGGCCTTTAGCTCTTTCGTCAGTAAGCCGTATTTCTGTTGATACGCCGGTTCGGCCATCCTGGTATTTGCGAGTACGGCAAGGTTTATGAACTGGATCCGGTTATGCTGCCCGTTTTCAATCACCTTATTTACCCCTTTGACAAAAGTATCGTAACTCTCTCCCGGCAAAGCTATTATGATATCGCTGAAAGTAGGTATCCTGCCTTTAGTAAACATCTTTTGCAGGTCTTTAAACATACTATTGCTTATATTATCCCTATCTATATTCTTTAACGTGCCTTCGTCCACTGACTGCAGGGCGAGGTTGACCCCTTTTTGCAGCCCCGCATCGTTTAAAATTTTCTGCAGCCTGAAGATCCTCTTTGTGGAATTTTTTGTGTTCTGGACCGAGAAGGCCTCAGGATAACCGTATTTTCTTTTATTCTCCGCGACTTTCCCTGCGATATCAACGTCTCTTTCAAAGATGCCGAAGTTCGCGTCGCAGCAAAAAGAAAATAGAATTTTATGCCGACTGATCCAGTCTATCTCTTTAAGAACCCTCTCCATATCATACTTAGATACCCTGCTTCTTTCCTGTGTACCCCAATAACAGTATGCGCACGCATAAGGACAGCCCCTGTTTGTCTCTATTAATGCCGACCAGTTCTCGTCAGGATTTGCCTGCATTAACGGATCAAAAACACCGTCTAAATAAGGAGATGGGATTGTATTAATATCTTCTATCCGGTCATTATTTGAATTATATTTAAAATTACCATCATTGGAAATAAAACCTATGGAGGCAACCCCGCTCCAGGAACGATTCTTAAGATTCTCCAGGATCTTTAATGCCGCTATTTCCCCTCCACCATAGCAAGCAATGTCTATAAAAGGGTTGTTCGCCAGGAATGCCTTCATTCCTTCGGCAGACTCCGGAACTTGCGGCCCCCCAAAAACAGTAACGCAGCTGTTCTTGCGTTGCTTAATACTTTTTGCGATCTCCAGGCTTATCCGGTAATTCCATACATACGCGCTGAAGAATACTATATCCGCATCAGCGAGGTAATCCACAGCTTCATCAATTCTGGTTCTTTTATAGACTGGGGGCTTGAATTCAAATTCTCCCGGGTCTTTG
>JAQTVR010000189.1 GCA_028706995.1 Dehalococcoidales bacterium | reverse complement strand
ATACCAGTCAGTGCCCTTCGATATGATTACCGGCACATTTGCCAGTGTCTTGACATTATTTATATTGCTGGGTTTTCCCCATAGACCGGATTGTGCCGGGAAGGGTGGACGGGAACGGGGGATACCCCTCCTCCCCTCGATAGAAGCGATAAGCGCTGTTTCTTCCCCGCAGACAAAAGCCCCCGCTCCCTCTTTAATATGAATTTTAAAATTAAAATCGGAACCCAGTATATTTTTACCCAGAAACCCTTTCTCTTCCGCCATTCTGACTGCAAGACGTACACGCATTACGGCCAGCGGATATTCAGCGCGTATATAGATATAGCCTTCGCTTGCCCCGATAGCATAAGCGGCAATAATCATCCCCTCTATTACAGCATGCGGGTCACCCTCTAAAATACTGCGGTCCATGAAAGCCCCGGGGTCACCCTCATCGGCATTACATATCATGTACTTGGGACTGCCGGTAGCTTTACGGCATAAATCCCACTTGATAGCCGTAGGAAAACCCGCTCCACCTCTGCCTCTTAAACCGGCTTTCTTTACCTCATCGATAACCTGTTCCGGTGTCATTTCTAAAACTACCCGACGCAGGGATTTATACCCTCCGACAGATATATAATCATCGATTCTTTCCGGGTTGATACGCCCGCAGTTTTGTAAAATGACACGTTTCTGTTTTTTGTAAAAGTTTATATCCTTGTAGTAAGGCACAGCTTCGCCGTTTACAGGATCCTTATAAAACAGGCGGGATACAGGATGCCCGTCTACAAAATGTGACTTGATAATTTCAGGCACGTCCGCCAGACTGACATGCGCATAGAATACGCCGTCGGGTTCTATAACGGCAATAGGTCCCTGCGCACAAAAACCGTGGCAGCCGGTAAAATCCACGATGACATCTTTTATCCCCAGTTCGGCAATCCCTTTTTCTAATGCTTCCCTGATGGCAATCGCCTTACCGGAAACACATCCTGTGCCGTGGCAGAGGGAAATAGAACACTTTTTATCTATCATCGAAAACCTCTTTGACTTTTTTAGGCGTCATTTGTCCATAGGTTTCTTTCGCAACCGTAATAGTCGGGGCTAAAGCGCAGGCGCCGATACAGGCTACTGTCTCCAGAGTGTATTCCCTGTCTTCTGTGGTCTCGCCAGGTTTAATACACAGGCGCTTTTCTATCTCGCGTAAAACACCTGCCCCCCCGCGAACATGGCAAGCTGTCCCGCGACAGGCACGAACGACTTTTTTGCCTGAAGGGACGAACTTGAATTGGGAATAAAAAGTAGCTATGCTATAGACAGTGCTGGGGGATAAGTATAAATAATATGCAACCTGCCGCATGATTTCTTCAGGTAAATAGCCGAGTTCCTGCTGAAATTCCTGCAAAATTGGAATCAAATCGCTCTTTTCACGGCTGAATTTCGATAGAATCTTCACAGACTCTATGTTGAAATTTGTATCCATTGAATCCTCCGCTGATAATTGACGGGAAAATTAATGAGAAAAGAGATTGTTAATTTAATAATTTAAATATTTTGGAATTATTAGAATTTTTAATGTTTGAATTACTATCATATAATATATAGCATCTTTATGCAAGCGCTGTTTGCCCCGTAATATTCGGTATGTTATTATTATCCATAATTATTCGTGTTTTTACCTTGTTTGGGAGTAATGAATTGACGACTAAAGATAAGATCGAACAACTCGCCGCCCTTAAAAAAACGGCTCGGGAAGGCGGTGGTATCGAACGTAATAATCAACAACAGGCCAGGGGCAAGTTGACCGCCCGCCAGAGAATCGACCTGCTTCTGGACCCCGGCAGCTTCGATGAAATCGGGGGTTTTATAACACATCGTGCATCCGGTATGGGGCTGGAAGAACAGCTTTATATGGGAGATGCCGTGGTCACCGGCAGCGGAAAGATAGACGGACGCCCGGTTTTCGTATATTCACAGGACTTTACCATACTCGGCGGTTCAATATCCGAGGCAGTCGGGCAAAAGGTACGCCGTATAATGGAAATGGCTCTTGAGACCAGGGCACCTGTTATATCCATTTTCGATTCGGGAGGCGCCCGCATTCAGGAAGGCGTGGACAGCCTTTGCGGTGTCGGCGACATGCTCCTTTATAATACGTTATGTTCCGGGGTAATTCCCCAAATATCCATTGTTGTCGGACCCAGCGCCGGCGGCGCCGTTTACTCACCGGCAATAACCGATTTTATATTCACCGTTAAAGGTATAAGCCAGATGTATATCACCGGACCGGACGTGGTTAAAGCCGTCACCCATGAAGAACTGAGTCACCAGGAACTGGGTGGTGCTGAGGTTCATGCCCGTAAAAGCGGCGTTGCCCACTTTGTTAGCGACACTGAGCAGGAATGCTTCCAAAGAGTACGTCACCTGTTCGGATTTTTACCGCAGAACTGGGAGAGCAAGCCTGTTACATATGCTGCCTTAGACATTCCGGAACGAACCGACGATAGTCTGCGGGACTTGATTCCCGACGATCCTAAAAAAGCCTATGACAT
>JAQTVR010000188.1 GCA_028706995.1 Dehalococcoidales bacterium | reverse complement strand
CTGAAAATGCCCTAAAACAGCCTTTCGTGTTTTTTAACAAATTTTAACAGTTTTGTAGTTGATTATTCATTTTTTTGTTTTATATTTGAATAAAATTTGAATATGAAATCACAAAATCAACAGATTCTCAACCATCTCAGGAATTTCGGGAGTATCACCCCGATTGTTGCCCTGAGAAAATTCGGATGTTTCAGGCTCGCTGCAAGGATAAATGATTTAAGAAATCAGGGATTCCCTATAGAGACTGATATAATTACCTACCGCAAAAAGAAGTATGCGAAATACAGATATGCTGATCAATCATTATGATCGATAAAATTGAGTTTTTAGACGAGCGTTTTTACAGGATCGCTGATGATGTCTATTATCCGTCTGTAACAACGATTCTTGATGTGTACCCGAAGGGGCCGAACTTCACCCAATGGCTGAAAGATGTCGGCAACCAAGCCAAGATCATTGCGGAACGCGCAGCCGAAAGTGGCATTAAGGTGCATAACGCTATAGAAAAACTCGTTGCCGGGCATGAGATTACGTGGGACGGAGCGACATATTCAGAATCAGAATGGCAAGGTATACTTCGCTTCCTTGATTTCTATCAGAATTTTCACCCAAACATTATTGCCTGTGAATTTATTGTTGTATCACATAAATACAAATATGCTGGTACTGCTGATCTTGTTTGTAAGATCAACAATGACACATGGCTAATAGATTTCAAATTTGGCAATGCAGTCTATCCGACGTATTTTTTTCAGATAGCAGCATACAAAAATGCTGTCGAGGAAATAAGCGGGAAAAAGATAGACAAGATAGGCATACTGCACCTTAAAGCTGAAACACGCGGTCGTGACAGGTCGGGGAAAATTATGCAAGGGGCTGGATGGAAACTCATTGAGCCGGATAAAAGTTACGATCATCTGTTAAAAATATTTTTATCTGTATTAGGTATTTATAACGAGGAAAACCCTGAATCAAAACCAAAGAACAGAATTTATCCATCAATAATAAAATTATGAAATATTTAATCGAACAAATTAACATCGGTGAAGCAAAATCCGGTGAGAAGAACGGGAAGAAATATACCTATAATCGTGTAGGTATTAAAATCAAGGGGGCATGGTATAACGCCAGTCTATTTAACCAGGATGTCGACAAGATACGCGGCAAAGAGGGCAGTGAGGTTGATCTTACCCTGTACAAAGAAGAATACAATGGTAAGATGTATGACAAGTTTAAGTTCCCGACCGTCATGGATAAAATAGACGACATCCTTGCAAGGATCGAAAAACTTGAAAGAATGGTTTTCGACCTTGACGGCTCAGGCGGTGACGAACCGAAAGACGAACCACCAGACGATCTGCCATTCTGATGTTTAACACATTAAAAGACAGCATACCCGTCATTCAGGCAATAGAAAAAGAACATCCTGAGGTTGACAATCTTAGGAGGCTTGCGCGTGAGGCACATAAAGACGTTGATATGCCTGGCGTATTGTCGCAGGTAGCACTCAAAATGTGCGGGTTTATGGCAATATTCGGAGGCACAGTAGCAAAACTGATAGCTGAAAGCAATGATGCCTATTCGCACCGCAAGTTTCGTTTTCTTGGAACCTATCATTCCCTTGAGGGTACGATAAAGGACAGGGAGGCTAAAGCTGCTGAAATAACGATTGAAGAACATCGCAAAGAACTAATAAGCAAATATGTGGCTGATTTTTACAAGAGCCTGTACGATGACTTCGACCGTGAGATTATGGTTATACAAAGTAGACTTAAAATTCTTGCAAAGGAATCATGAGCTCGCGTAGTACATATATGGATTATTTTGATCTGAGCCATGATGAATACGTTCCGTGTGAAATATGTGGAGCAAGAGGCATTCAGGTACATCACATATCCTATCGAAGCCATCACGGGAAGAAAACACTAAAGGAGCAGGAGGACATAACAAACCTGATGATGGTATGCTATAAATGCCACAAGGATATTCATGACCATAATAAATACAGGCGGATAGATTTGCAAGAGATACATGATGTGTTTTTGCGGATCAACTGCCCGTGCAAAGATATTTGACTAAATACTTGCAAATTGAAAAAAATTTAGTATCTTTGCAGGGTCAAAAAAATTCAGGTAATGTATAATATTAAAAAATTCCTGGTTGTAGTTCTCGTTTACGTGAGTGGCGAGCGGTTTCTATTACCTGATACCGTTGACGACTATAACCAGGTTTTTTTATTCAGATGATATTTTTAATATTATCAGAACCCTTAGGCATTCTTTAAAATTATGCTAAAATGGCTTATAGGTATACAAATACTGATAAATGGAACGATGCCTGGTTCTCTAAATTAAATCCAAATGAAAAGTTGCTTTTTATATATCTTTATGAGAATTGTGACATGGCTGGATTTATAGAATTGAATGAGAAAAGATGGTGCGTTGATATTGGATTAAATGCAGCGGCAATAAAAGGGGCTTTAAAGGGGCTTGGTAGGGGCTTAAAATATTCAATATCAAATGATTGTATTTACGTCACCAATTTTCTTAAACATC
>JAQTVR010000032.1 GCA_028706995.1 Dehalococcoidales bacterium | reverse complement strand
GACGTCACCATGTGTAGCTTCCTGGCAGATTACCTCGGTTCAAAAGGTTATCAACTGGTTGTTGCCACGGATGGACAGGAAGCTATAGATGCTCTTGCCGAAAACCAATTCGATCTGGCTATTATCGATCTTCGCCTGCCTGTTAAAAACGGTATTGAAGTCATCGCTCACGCCGTTGAACGCCAACCGAACATTAAACCAGTTATCATAACCGCATATCCTTCGGTTGATACAATTGCCGAATCCATGAAACCGGGTGCCGTTGATTATTTAACCAAACCCTTCACTTTAACTGAACTGGATAAAATGATAAACGATTTGCTTGGCAATATAGATCTCGAAACCTGCGTGGAGAAAGAAGATGAAACACAGGAACCCAAAAAGCAAGAGATAACTTCCATGATGGAAGAAACAAGGGTTTTCGATCCGCCACGGGAATTCGCCAATAAAGCCAGTGTTTCGGGAATGCACCAATATAAAGCACTTTATAACTGGTCAGTCAGAGATCCTGAGGGTTTCTGGGGGCATCTTGCCGAACAGCTGGACTGGTTTAAAAAGTGGGATAAAGCAATAGAGTATGACTTCACTGATAACTTGAATATACAATACTTTATTGGTGGTAAAATAAATATAAGTTATAACTGCCTCGACCGCCATTTAAACACTTGGCGTAAGAATAAAGCCGCCATTATCTGGCAGGGTGAAAACGAAGATGAGGTTAAAACCTATACCTACCAGGAGTTATATTACGATGTATGTAAATTTGCCAACGTTTTAAAGAAACTGGGCGTCAAGAAAGGCGATACAGTTACCATATATATGCCGATGATACCTGAAGTAGCCGTAGCTATGCTTGCATGTACGCGCATAGGTGCTCCCCACAGTGTAGTATTCAGCGGCTTTAGCGGCGAGGCTTTAAAAGACCGCATCCTTGACTGCGGTTCCAAAATCGTAATTACAGCAGACGGATATCACCGCAATGGACAAATAATAAGATGTAAAGATTCTGCGGACATTGCCTTGGTATCATGCCACGACGTAAAGGACCTTATAATAGTTAAAAGATTGGGTCTGCATATCCAAATAAATGAAGGTAGAGACCGCTGGTGGCACGAAGAAATGGACAAGGAAGATATTTCATCGGTTTGTGAGCCTGAAATAATGGATTCGGAAGACCCGCTGTTTATCCTTTATACCAGCGGCAGCACGGGAAAACCAAAAGGTGTGCTGCATACACAAGCTGGATACCTGCTCCACTGCGTTCAGACAATGAGATGGGTATTCGATATAAAAGACGAAGATGTTTTTTGGTGTACTGCCGATGTCGGCTGGGTGACCGGTCACAGTTATGTAGTCTATGGACCTCTGGCTACCGGTGCTACCAGTTTTATGTTCGAGGGAACACCTTCATACCCGCAACCCGACAGATTATGGCAAATCGTTGAAAAATACAGAGTAAATATTTTTTATACGGCTCCTACTTTAATTCGCGCATTAATGAGAGAAGGCGAAGACTGGCCAAGAAGGCGTGATCTTTCCAGTTTGCGGCTCCTTGGAACTGTGGGCGAACCAATAAATCCAGAAGCATGGATGTGGTATCATAAGTTTATTGGACAGGGAAAATGTCCCATTGTCGACACGTGGTGGCAAACTGAAACCGGCGGGCATCTTATTACGCCCATTCCTGGAGCTATACCCACCAAACCCGGCTCGGCCACCGTACCTTTCCCGGGCGTAGAACCTATAATAGTAAACTCAGAAGGAAAGGAGGTCGATGTGAATGAAGGCGGTTATCTGTGTATAAAGAAACCCTGGCCGGGGATAATGCGCACCATTTATGGTGACCATGAAAAATTCAAATCCACCTATTTCACCAGGTTCCCCGGACTATATTTTACAGGTGACGGTGCAAGGAAAGACGAAGACGGGTATTACTGGATAATGGGGCGAATCGATGACGTTCTCAACGTTTCGGGACATCGTATCGGCACTGCTGAAGTTGAAAGCGCACTGGTCTCCCATTTAAAGGTAGCCGAGGCTGCAGTAGTTGGCATTCATCATGAAATAAAAGGACAGGGAATATATGCATTCGTCACATTAAAACACGGCAATAAACCCAGCAAGGCTATAGAAAAAGAATTGAAAGACCATGTCCGCAAGGTTATTGGCCCTATCGCCAGCCCGGACAGGATCCAATTTGCCGAGGGCTTGCCCAAGACACGAAGCGGCAAGATAATGCGCAGGATACTGGTTAAGATTGCCAACGGTGATATAAGAAATCTAGGCGATACCAGCACTCTGGCAGACCCTGGAGTCGTAGATTCCCTGGTGGCAGAAAGAGTATAATTTCCACATATTCATATCCTGTTACCATCTGATATTGAGGGTTGGTATGTATAATAAGCCAGCTCGGAGCAATGTGCTACGCCAAAGAATAAAAGATACTTTTACAAGTATCATAATAGGACTGTCTGTCATCCGCGATACACGGGGTATACGCAGCCCCCATTTCTGGGCAATAGCAGCCCTTTTCGTTATAGGTATATTCAGTTATTATGTGGCCCAGACACCCATTTCTAATTGGCCGCTGTTTAATACCAGCTACTTCACCGGAGTCCATGACCTGCAGCGTACCCTCTTCTTTATTCCCATAGTCTATGCTGCTGTAGTTTTCAGGATGCGCGGTGGGCTTATCGCTTCGCTGGCTTTTTTATGCATAGTATTGCCTCGAGCTCTTATCTATTCTCCATATCCCGACCCTCTACTTCGGGCACTGCTTTTTGTAGGCTTTGCCACTTTTATCAGTCTGCTGATAGCTCTTCAACTCAATAGCATGGAACAGGAAAGAAAAGCCAACGACGAACTTAACAGTGCTTATCAAAAATTGAATGAGCTTCATCAAAAGCTGAAAGAAAGTCAGGAGAAACTCATACGGGCTGAAAAACTTTCGTCTCTGGGGCAAATGTCAGCCTCTATTGCACATGAAATAAACAATCCCATCGCCGGAATCCTCGCCTATACCCAGTTACTGATAAAAAAAACAACGGCTTCCGATATCGATGACGCTACCGTACTAATTTATCTCGCCAAGATGGAGGAAGCCGTTATCCGTTGCAGTAAAATGGTAAGAAGTCTAATGGATTTTGCCCGCCAGTCTTCTCTTAAGTTCAGTGAGGTTAATCTTAACGGTATTATCGATAACGTTCTTGATCTTATCGCTCAATTAAATAATATCGATAATATAGAAATAAAAAAAAATCTTGCCCCTTCGATCTCAACCATCACAGCCGATTCCGACCAGCTACAGCAGGTTTTGATAAATATACTACAAAACGCCATTCATTCTATGCCTGCAGGTGGTGTCCTGACGTTGAACACCTCCGTTGTTGGTGATTATGTAAAAATAGATATAGAGGATACAGGTTATGGCATACCCCCTGAAAACATGAACCGGATATTTACCCCGTTCTTCAGCACTAAAAATGAAGTGAAAGGAGTCGGATTAGGACTGGCAGTTTCTTATGGCATCATAAAACGCCATAACGGAACGATAGATATACAGAGCAAAGTTGGAAAAGGCACCACATTTTCAATTAAATTACCCGCACATCCCGAAAACGACGAGGAATATCTCACGGCTTCTACCTTATAATTATACTGGTATATTATATTCATCAAATAATAACACGAACGCTGATCAAGGTTCGTGTTATCTCATTATTTACGTTAAACCTGACTTCTACTTGGTTTCTTTCTCTTTCTTTTTAGCAGCTTTTGTATCGGCAATGGACTTGATTATATTTTCTCCAAGGTTCTTAATAAATTCAACTTCGTAGTCTTCAATTCTGCCCTCGTCACACAGCTTTGCCAGACCCGGATCTACCGGTATTTTAGCCAGTAACGGAGCGCCTGCTGCCTTTACCATGTTATCGGCCTGGCTGGCACCGAAAAGCTCAACTTTCTTATCCAGTTCGGGTATATAGATGTAGCTCATATTTTCCACGACGCCCAGCACCGGCTTATCCATACTCTTGGCCATGCTGAACGCTTTTCTAACTATCATCATTGCCAGGTCTTGCGGTGTATAAACCACTACCGCACCGGTTATAGGAATCGTTTGCATTACAGTGAGAGCAGCATCGGACGTTCCCGGCGGCAGGTCTATTATGAGGTAGTCCAGGTCTCCCCAGTGGACATCATGCCAGAATTGTTCGATTGCTTTACCAATTAAAGGCCCGCGCCATATAACGGCGTCGTCTTCCGCCGATAATAACAGGTTAACGGACATCACTCTTATCCCCGATTTAGTTAATACAGGTAATATGCCCGTCTCATCGCCGGCAGGCCTCTCGGAAATGCCGAACATTTTGGGAACGCTTGGACCGGTAATATCGGCATCCAGGATACCAACGTTATAGCCCATCCTTTTTAACGATACCGCTGTCAATCCCGCCACCAGTGACTTGCCGACGCCGCCTTTACCGCTCATTACAGCAACAACGTTCTTAATTTTGTTCAGTGTTTCAGGTCGTACATTTACAAATTCAACTTCTACTTCGCTGCCCTTTTCCAGTTTTTCTACTACTTTAGTTATTTTGGCTCTAAGAACACCCTGAACGATTGGTGTCATTCCGGCAGAAGCTATAGTTATACTGACCTTCCCTTCAGAAATTTCCACTTCTTGAATAAGGTTCATGCTGTCCACTGTTCTTGTAAGACCCGGAACCACCAGTTCCTTCAATTCCTGTCTTACCTGTTCCTCAGTTACCATTAACTCTCCTCCATCATTTAATTTATTATATCCTGTATATTATACGGGGATATTGGCTATGTATTTAACCCTTTGGTGAATACGGCATCACTCATTCGTATGCTTCTGGCAAATCCTGCCACAGGCTTCGGTTGCCTCAAGTTTTTGTGCCTTGCGACGCGGACAATTATCGGGCAAGCGTTTTATCATGGGTTCACTGGCTACATACCATTTACAACCCATAGGACATCGAAACTGCCTTATAGCGCTTACTTCGAAATTGCCCCCTTTAATGTGAATGGCTTTGCCAAGTAATAGTGCATCGGCAATATTTTTTCGGGCCGAATCCAGTATACGGGAGAATGTGGTGCGGGATACATCCATTTCACGGGCGCACTCCTCGAGTTCCAATTCCTCGATATCTTTTAAGCGTATAGCTTCCAGTTCCTCGATGTTAAGATGTACTTCCTGCAGATTATAAACAGAAACTCCCAACGGTATAAAGCTCGTTACCTGCGGAATGAAGCTCACCCTTCGACACAGCGGCTGTCTTCCCATATTTAGAAACCCTTCTCCCTAACCGGGATAAAGATAATTTTTTTGCCCATATGTCCACAATTATAAGGATGTAATTAATATATGTCAACTATAAATAACAGGGCTCTCTTTTTTATATTTCGAAATTTATCCCTGAGAACCTCCTATTCCCTGCCCCCTTTTACCTGTAAAAAGAAGGGGACCGCTCAAAGATTATAAGGGGAAAGGTAAAACGGGTTTTATTGTCAATATCCGGCATAAGTATTTATAATACATTAATAAGGTAACGTATAAATTAATATTATGGATAGAAAAGATTTAGAATTGCTCGAATTTCCCCGCATTTGCGAGATTATAGCAGGATATTGCTCCTTTTCCTTAAGCCGGGATATGGCTATGGCTCTATCACCTTCTACCGATATTTATGTCATAAAGACCCGGCTCGAAGAATCGGCTGAAGCCGGACAACTGCTGGAAAAAGAGACCTCGGTATCCATGTCAGGCGTCGAGGATATACGAGACATCGTCGTTGCAGCTGCACGCGGGAAAATTCTCGACCCCAAAACACTGAGCATCGTACGCACATCGATACGGGTTATGCGAATACTACGGTCTAAAATCATCCAGTATCCCGAAGCCATGCCGGTATTATGTAATATTGCCGCCGGTATTACCGAGTTCCTTCCTATCGAAAAGGCAATCGACCGCGCTATCTCGCCCGACGGAGAGATTATGCCCAACGCCTCAACAAAACTTGTTTCAATCCGCCACAACCAGGTTACTAAAAAAGCAGCCCTGATGGGGACATTACAAACCATTATTACTACCGGAACTCAGCAGAATTATATTCAGGAGCCCATAATCACAGAACGGGAAGGTCGCTTCGTTATCCCTGTAAAAAATGAATACCGCAGGGAAGTTAATGGCATAGTTCACGATGTTTCAAATAGCGGAGCCACCCTGTTCATCGAGCCGTTGCAGGCAATGGAACTGGGAAACGCCCTTAAAGAAGCGCAAATCGAAGAAAGGCGCGAGATCGAGCGGATTCTTACCGAATTAAGCGAATAAACAGGCAGAGTCAGCGGTGATATTATCGCAAGCATAGAAGCAACTGCAGTTATCGACCTGGCACTGGCAAAAGCGCATTATGCCCGCCGTTTTAAGGCAAAAGAAGCTAACATCTATAGACCTGATGCCGATACACCCCCTATCATACACTTAGACGATGCCCGTCATCCGTTGCTGGGCGATACAGCCGTACCGTTAAGTATCGATATAGGCAGGGATTTCTCTGTTTTAGTTATTACAGGTCCCAATACCGGCGGTAAAACCGTAGCACTAAAGACCATGGGACTGTTATGCCTGATGACTCAGGCAGGTTTGCCCATTCCGGCCGCAGCCACCAGCCGCCTGCCGGTGTTCGAAGGCGTATTTGCCGATATCGGCGACGAACAGAGTATTCAGCAAACGTTATCAACTTTTAGCTGGCACATGAGTAATATAAGCCGTATTTTAAAAAAAGCACAAGGGAATAATCTGATTCTCCTGGATGAACTGGGCGCCAGCACCGACCCGCAGGAGGGTTCGGCCCTGGGACGGGCTATATTACTGCACATACTGGAATCCCGCTCACTTGCAGCAGTAACTACCCATTATACCGACCTCAAGGTATTTGCCCTACCTGTGGATGTAAGATGTTCAGGATAGGAAAAGCATAACTAAAATAAATACATAGTTACACCCTTATATAAAAAATAGGACCCGGATCCGTTGTGCAAGACCCGAGTCTCGGTATAGTGAGCGTAAGAGCTAGCTGAGCTGTATTTACGCAAACTACCCATTACATTGAATCCTCTTCTTGGCTATCTTTTCGTGATTTAATGGATTTAGCCGCGGCTGTTAATGTTTTTAACCTTTCCTGTTTTGCCTAATGTGCCAGGCTTTATCGTCTTCGCTGTCATTTTCGACATCATCTTTAATTTTTTCTACTCAAAAAATCAGCATCGCATCGCCTATACTGGCTTTTAGACACGTAGTTTCAAACGTAGAAACCTTCGTAGAGCTTTCTTTGTTTGGCCATTAGCCAACAGAGCAGCTAATTGGGGTCCCGTCTTAAAGGAACGGGGCAATTGAAAAGCTCTACAACAGATAATAGTATTAATACTTGCTCTCTTCAAGCCTCGAATACCAGAGGGCTTGAAGAGAGTGCGGCAGAGAGAGTTCAGGTAAACAGAACAACTCCTCTCCGCAGCCTCGATGACTTTCTGTTGTTGCTCAAGGGCGTCAAGGCGATGCCCAACGGACAGTTCATGGCGCTCTGTCCGGGGCACAATGATAAGCAGCGGAGCCTCAGCGTCACCGAGGCCGATGGCAGGATTCTTCCCCACTGCTTTGCCGGTTGCCAGCTACCTGAGATCTTGAAGCCGTTGGGCTTACAGCCCCAGGACCTGTTCCCGAACGGAAACCACAATACTAAGTCGGGTAATGGGGTCATCGAGACGACCTATGGCTACACTAATACCAACGGAAAATTGCTTTTCCAGGTTGTCCGATACCGGCCAAAACACTTTACCCAACGCCGACCTGACGGCAAGGGAGGCTGGATATGGAATCTCGGCAAGGTTAAGCGAGTTCTATATCATCTGCCTGAAGTAATCAAAGCAATCCACGATGGCCGCACTATCTTCATTGCTGAAGGCGAGAAAGACGTTGACAACCTGCGCAAGCTGGGGCTTTCTGCAACCTGCAATCCGATGGGCGCCGGTAAATGGCAGAACTCATACAGCGAGAACTTTAAGGGAGCCAATGTCGTCATCATCGCCGATAAAGACACTCCCGGACGAAGCCATGCCCAGCAAGTTGCCAGATCACTGACCGGCAAAGCTATCACCATCAAGCTATTGGAATTGCCAGGAGAACAGGTCAAGGACGCCAGTGATTGGATAGCGGCAGGCGGTACCAAGGAAGAATTAGAGCACTTGGCTACCGAAGCCCCTGAATTGGAGTCGGCAACCGAGCTTGACTTACCTCAAGTTATCGTGACTGACAGGCATCTACGTGACGCTACCCGCGAAGCGCTGGCAGCCCTCCACGCGGGTAACAGTCCACCGCACATATTCTTGCGTGGCGGTAAGATGGTCCGCATTGTTGCCGATGAAGACGATAAGCCGGTCATCAGCATCCTTGCCGAATCAGAGCTCCGCTATGAATTAGCGAATATGGCAAATTTCATGAGGCTCACCAGTAAAGGACTATCGGTACCGACAGCACCGCCCATAAACATAGCTGAGAATGTCATGGCGGAACCGGATTCCGGTTTTCCCCCGCTACTAAACATCACAGAGACCCCAGTCATCCGGGCTGACGGCACTATACTCTTGGGTATCGGCTATGACTCAATGAGCAAGCTCTATTATTTCCCTTCCACCGGCCTCAACGTCCCACCCATATCGGATAAACCAACACAGGAAGACATCCAATTGGCTGTTGGCATATTGGATGATGTGATTCATGATTTTCCCTTTGACGGTCCGGCTAGCTACGCCAATGCCCTGGCCATGATTATTTCACCGGCAGCCAGGCCAATGATTACCGGCTGTGTTCCCCTAGGCGTTATCACCAAACCCCAGGTTGGCACCGGGGCAAGTCTGCTGGCGGAAACAATAGCCATGATTAATACCAGCCGTTCCGCCGCCATGATGTCGGCACCAAGAGATGATGAGGCATGGCGGAAGGGGCTGACTGGACTGCTTTTGCGAGGTCAAGCGGTAGCGGTAATAGATAACGTGGAAGGGACACTATACTCAGCTGCCTTAGCCTCGCTCCTTACCGCTGATACATTTCAGGACCGCGTGCTCGGCTCCAACGAGATGATAATCCTGCCAAACAAGCTAACTCTAATCGCTACGGGAAACAATATCCGATTGGGCGGCGACCTGCCGCGGCGCTGCGTGGTATCGCGCATTGATTCCCTTGAAGCCAGACCTTGGCTCCGAGACAGTTCCAAATTCCGGCATCCTTTCCTCAAAGAATGGATACTCACCAATAGAGGAAAGATTTTAGCCGCCATTCTTACCCTTATCCGAGCTTGGGTACTGGCAGGAAGACCGCCAGCTCCCGATGCGCCCAATCTTGGAGGCTATGAAAGCTGGGTAAGAGTAGTAGGTGGGACACTTTATTATGCCGGAGTCCGCGGCTTTCTGGGCAACCTGGATTACGTCTATGACACCGCAGATACCGAAACCCCCCAGTGGGATTCATTTTTAACGGCCTGGTACGACCGTGTCGGAGAAAAAGCAATCACGGCAAGCGAGTTGGCCAAGCAGTTAGAAGAGAACAACGAGTTCTATGATGCCTTACCCGATACCCTGGCTGATGCTCGAAAAGAGTCCAAAGGGTTTACCCGCCGGATCGGCAATGCCCTGGCAGCTCGGGCAGGTCGCCGGTACCCGGGCGGATTACAGTTGCTCAGGTCAAAGAAAACCAGGGATAGAGCCGTCTTATGGCAGGTAAGAATGAGTTTAGGGTTAGTAAACTCATCCACTTTAGCCTCAGAAATGAGTCCTGATGAGTTCTGTAGCAACCCCAATA
>JAQTVR010000187.1 GCA_028706995.1 Dehalococcoidales bacterium | reverse complement strand
ATCTGGCCGAAATGCTCGCTCCGGGAAAGCATACCGTATCAGTCTATGCCGAAGATGTGGTTGAAAATAAGACGGAATTCAAGTGGGAATTTACCGTAGATAACGAGGCGCCAAAAGCTACTACTCTGACCCCGGCTAATAATGCCATTACCAATGTCGGTAAACCTGTTATTTCTTGCTTATTGTCAGATGTAGGCGGCGGTGTAGACCCGCAGACTGTTGAATTATACCTGGATAATAATAAAGTTATATCTAAATATGATGAACTTTCCGGCCGGGTGGTTTATATCCCCAGCACACTGATCGACGGCTTGCATAACGTGAAGTTAAAAGGCAAGGATATAGTAGGAGAACAAGTGATCGTGGAATGGAAGTTTAGCGTAGACACGCATGGGCCGGTAGCAGAACAATACTATCCTCTGCCAGGCAGCTTCTATAACGGCGCCAAGGCTGCTTTTGTAAAAATAATAGACAGTATCAGCGGGACAACTGGAGATGGGTTGAAAGCCAAATTGGATGGTAATCCCATTGAATGTTCTTATGACAGTAACGGGACTGTGACTTTAAGTAATGCGATAACCTGGCAAGAAGGCAACCATGAATTTATAGTACTATGCCAGGATAATGCCGGTAACAAATCTGAATTGAAATGGTCGTTTAAAGTTGATCTTACTCCACCGGCAATATCCAGCCTGGTCAATAGTGACGGAATCAGCATTGCTGTTGATAAACCAATCCTGCTTTTTAGTTTAACAGATTCATTTAGCGGTGTTGATCCCAAAACTATAGCAGTTAAATACAACGATCAGCTAATCACCTGTTCTTATGAAGCAACTACCGGGCAATTATTGTATCAACCGGCAGAGGCATTGCTTGATGGTATCCTGAAGTTTACTATTACGGTAAAAGATGTGGCTGGGAATTCAACATCCTTTGATAAAAATACCGCAGTTGATACTACTCCACCGGTAATAAGCGAGATCACTCCGGCAAACGGCGTATTCCTGAATAATCCCAATCCAGATATTAGCGCGCTCATTCAAGATGCCGGCGTTGGGATCGATTTGACCAGCGTATCTTTGAAAATTGATGGCAAAGCTAATACTTTTGCCTATGATAAATCGGTGGAGAAGGTTAATACAGTCATAAGTAATATTAAAAAAGTAAAGGGGCAAGTGACGAGCGGCTGGAGTGAAGGCTGGCATACTGCAGAAATACAGGTAAAGGACTTGAATGGCAACCAGGCAGTGGTTAACTGGTCGTTCTTGATCGATACTGTCGCTCCAGCTATAAGCAATATTAAACTCCAGGACAACTTTGTTAGCGGGGATTATACATCAGCTCGGCCAGAGATCAAATTTGGGTTGTTTGACCAGACCAGCGGCATCGATGTGGATCAAGTGAAGGTTATTTTAAATAATGAAGCCAAAAACTGCTCTGTACAGGAAATAGTAGCACCCGATTGGAAGGGAAGTTATTGTCCTACTACAGATCTACCGAGTGGCACGTATACGGCCACGGTAGAAGCTTTTGACCGGGCTAATAATAAATCTATCAGCCAAGAGATAGTTTTCGTTGTTTCAAATGAAATCAATGCTGAAAAGGTCATAAATTATCCTAATCCTTTCAAGGATGATACTAAATTTACGTATATTCTCCCTAGCACAGTGGACGAAGTACGCATAGAGGTTTATGATCTTAATGGCGAGCTTGTATATGAAACTGGAGATGGCAGCAGGCAAGCAGGCTATAATGAAACTTTCTGGAATGGTAAGAACAGATATGGCGAAGATATAGCTAATGGTGTTTATATATATCGCTTGATCATCCGCGGTGACGGCCAGGAAAAGATAATCAAGAAGAAAATAGCCCGTTTAAGGTAACTTTAAAGAATGAAATAAGACGGTGAAATGGCTTGACAGAGAGGTCTTTTCAAGGCATATTTTAAGTACAAGTAAAGTATATAATTAATAGGCAAATCCAGGATAACCTGGAGACGCAAAGCTATAGGGTCCATTGTGGATAGCCAGCTGCTAAAATTAAGAGCAGCTGGTTTTAATTTAAGGAAAAAAAGATGAAAAAAGCAGTATTAGTAATAATCATAGCAACTCTATCAATAAGCCTGGCCTATGCTGGTGATGTGGATACTACATCCCCGGAAACCAGCTTCAAGATCACCGATGCCAGCTATGAAGTGACTGAAGGGACCACCACGTATGTGAATAGCAGTATCCCATTCATAGTTTCGGCTATTGATCCAATATCCAATGGAGTATCTTCTGGCTTGAAGCACATCAAAACCAAACTGGATGCCAATAATTACTCGACTATCTTATCCAGCAGTTGTTATATATCGGCTAATTCCCCGGATGGCTTGCATACGATCGCTTATTACTCCGCGGATAATGTAGGAAATACGGAGACAGTCAAGACCTATGCGGCTATCTTTGACAGTACCAAACCGCAAGTCAAGAGCACTTATCCGGCGAATAATGCTAAAGTCAAAGCCAAAAACGCTGTGCCGATCACTATTACCTTCTCAGAG
>JAQTVR010000186.1 GCA_028706995.1 Dehalococcoidales bacterium | reverse complement strand
CCTCTCCCCACCTCTGCCGCTCCTCCCTGCCTGTTGCCATGTGCTGGCGATAGTGCCGGGGTAGCCTGTAAGGACAGTGGCATCCAGGTCTCCGATATCGATACCCAGTTCAAGAGCATTGGTAGCCACCACGCCCATAAGCTGGCCGTTAAGCAGTTCCTGTTCTATCTTTCGCCTTTGCTCTGCCAGGTATCCTGCCCGGTAAGGCTTGATTCTCTTAGCATGCATGGGACTCAGTTCCTCAAGCTTCTGCTTGGAATAATTGTATATAAGTTCCGTTAACCTGCGTGTGCGGGCAAATGTCAGCGTGCGGATATTATGCCTCACCAGCTCGGTAAAAAGATATGTGGATTCGCTGTTACTGCTATGTCTTGTTCCCCTTACTTCATCTATAAGCGGTGGATTCCAGAAAACGAAGTCCTTGGCACCGTGCGGAGAGCCGTCCCTGTCGACTATGGCAAAGGGCAGACCTGTCAGCTTTTCTGCATGCTCCTGCGGGTTATCAATGGTAGCCGATGAGAATATGTACTGCGGATCGGCATCATATAAACGGCACAGGCGCCTTAAGCGGCGCAATACCAGCGCCACGTGAGAACCGAAAACGCCGCGATATGTGTGTGCTTCATCGACCACCACAAATTTTAGATTACGAAGGAATTTCACCCAGGCATCGTGATTTGGCAGAATACCTACATGCAGCATATCCGGGTTGGTCAACACTATTTTCGCCTGCTTTTTTATCTCCGACCTTTCCAACTGAGGGGTATCTCCGTCAAAAGTAACCACATGCTCCTTTTTTACAAAGTGAGGACTGAACAGATAATGCAATTTACCCAACTGGTCCTGAGCCAGGGCTTTTGTCGGGAAGAGATATAAAGCACGGCTATTCGGCTCGGCCAGAATTGCCTCGATGACAGGTATGTTATAACACAGGCTTTTACCACTGGCGCTGGATGTAGCTATCATTACGTTCGCTCCGCTCCGGGCAAGGTCGATAGCTTCCGCCTGGTGCGAATATAAAGGGTAAATACGGCGTTTTTTTAAACTAGCTTCAAGGTCAGGATTCAACGGCTTTTTCGTTTCAGCATAAATCGCTTCACGGGGCAAGAGCGGTTCTAAGTGAGCTATCTGCCCGTTAAAGGATGGTTGTGATGTAATATATTTTAAAAAAGATGATGTATCCATTTATTTTTTGATTAGAAAGGTATTATTTCGACTTCGCGGTTGATGATCTCAACCTCGAACCGCCCGCTGCTGATAAAGTCGATTATTCTTGAAAAAACTTCATCGGTATACTTGCTGTCGTTACTGATAAAACTTATCCCCAGCGTCGCAAGTTGCCATAGATCCTGGTCTTCAACCTCGGCAATAGAAACATTGAACTTGTTTTTTACCAGAGCGATGATGGATTTTATGACCTGACGCTTGCCTTTTAGAGACAGGTTCTCCGCAAGGCGGAGCCTTAACCTGCAAACACCGACATTCATAGTGCGCTCTATATAACGATTAAACTGCTCTTCCCAATATAGGTTATTATACGTATTATGTCAAGAATTGTTGAAAAAAGATAATTTAAAATAAGTCTTTTAGCAACTATTCGTTAATTATTGTGTGCTAAGCTATAACAAATTATATGGAAGAATAGAACCTTTAAAAGTAAAGGATAATTTAATGAAGATTGTAGCCGGTTTACAGATATTCCTGGGGTTCTTAGCCGAATATGCTGCCTGTTATATAGCTATTGATAAGGAAAATTCGATTATCAGTGAGGGATTCAATCCTTATCCTGTTTATTTAAAGATAAGCCTGACAATCATTGGCATAGTTATTATATGAATTGATTCAGCAATTGGAAGGTGTTATCATTCGTTTGGGTATTATTGCACCAATAAACACAGGGTCTTAATGCGAGCAGAGGGAGTGTGTTTTATGCTGTGGCAGTTGTCTCCCAGTGTTATTACCGAAGCCTTAACAGCGCTGAGTATTTTAATTGTTGCCATCTACTTCCCTTGGCGTGACCTTAATCGTAAGGCAAACCTCATCGGGTCTATTCTTCTGATAATAGCCGCATTTTGGATACTCACACACTCACTGGAAATAGGCACGCCAATAGCCTCATACAAAGCCTACTTAATGGGACTTCAACTCATCTGGGGACTTATAGCCATGACTCTATGGCTTACGTATATTATCCAATATACCGCCTCCAAAAAATGGCATATCAGCCGTATCTATGCCTTGTTTAGCATCATGCCGCTGTTAGCTATTGCAGTCGTGGCAACTAACCATATTTATGGGTTGATGTGGACTAACCCTGGACTTGATGTACATAATCCCTACCTTCCGCTTGACCCTTCCTATGGAACATTCTACTGGGTTTGCATGGCTTATGTGGGTGTATTAGTCGTATGTGGTAGTTTTCTAGTTATTAAAAATGTCTTACAGAAGAGCAAACACAATTTCCGCAGGTGGGAACCCTGGATTTTGATTTTGGCGGCTGTGATACCTTTATTAGCTGCTTTCATTGAGGTAGCGGGTCTCACTCAGGCATTAAGATCGGAAGAGC
>JAQTVR010000031.1 GCA_028706995.1 Dehalococcoidales bacterium | reverse complement strand
GTTGTGAATAACTGGCAATACGATGCCGTACCAGTTCGTGCGTCAGCGCCCGGGAAGCTTTTATATAGAAGGTTGCCGAAGCGTGTTCCACCAGGCTTTCATGACCCTGCTTGATGCGTGCCGGCAACCAGTTTTCATTCGTCCCCAGCTTGTCCCCACTGGCATAGCACAACCTGCCGGCTTTCTCTAATAAATTCTCACTATCAGGGGTGACCGCCAGTAATTTAACCTCGAGCCCGTTATACATTTCCTTTCCCCCTTTAATATGATTGAATAATTATATCATTGATGCGGCGGAAAATTCGCCTTTTTACAGGCGGTCTTAAAACTATAATTTTTTATCCTGAGTATAGTAAAGCATTTCTTTCCAATCGCGAAGGCGAGATTCTTCGGTCACTATACTACTTCAGAATTATCTTTCCGGACAGCCCGGGCATTCCTCTTATTTAAAGATACGGTATTGCCTGCTCCCCGCTAATTCAGGACAGGATATTAAAGATTATGTTTTACCCTGGAAATCTATAACGAATTTACCGTTTTTATGCAACAATTCATCATCCACGTGGATTTCACCACCGCTTCTGAGATCGCAAATCATGTCCCAGTGAATAGCCGATTCGTTCTTGCTGCCGCTTTCAGGATAACCCGCCCCCAGCGCCATGTGAAAGCTGCCGTTAATTTTCTCATCATAGAGTATCTGGCGAGTAAATATATTGATATTAGGGCTCGTGCCGATAGCGAATTCACCCAGGTAGCATGCACCGATATCCGTATCCAGTGTCTTTAAAAGAAATTCCTCGTTCTTCTCAGCAGTAGCTTTAACTACCTTGCCGTTCTCGAACCAGAGCCGAACACCGGTTACTTCCCTGCCATCTTCGATCGCCGGGTAGGAGAAATAGACATGCCCGTTAACACTGTTTTCTACAGGGCTGGTAAACACCTCGCCGTCAGGTATGTTATAACGCCCGTCACAATTTATAAACGGACGCCCCTCTATACTCAGAGTAATATCGGTTTCTATTCCCTTTATGTGAACTCTTTTCTTGCCTTTTAGCCACTGGATTATCTTCTCCTGTTTTGCGGAGAAACGCTGCCAGTAACCTACCGGGTCATTCATATCCGGAAGGCAGGCATTGTAGACAAAATCTTCATATTCCGCAAGGCTCATCTCGGCATCCTGGGCATAGGCATTGGTAGGGAACATAGTATATGTCCAGCGGAGTTCCCCCACAGCCGAACGGTGCATAGAGGTCTTCATTAGTTCCGCCCTAGCCCGGTGCCTCATTACCATGCGTGACGAATCGATCTTACTTAGATCCCGTGTGTTACTGTCACCACCAAGACGTATGGTGACATCATAGGTGTTGGTTATTATCCTGTCAGGCTCATGAATGAATTTAAGCTGTTCATCGGATGCATTTTTAAAAAAGATTTCACTGATTCCCTCCGGTTCTAAAAAAACGATGGGGTGGCCGCCGGCTTTTATTACTTCACCGTATACCGCCAAAACTAGCGGGGCTGTTTCATACTCCCCTTTAATCATCACCTTATCGCCTTTTTTAACCGACACGGAGTATTTAACCAATAATTCCGCCAGCTTGTTTACGCGTAAATCATTCATTTAGCCATCTCCAATAAATTATTATATGTATTCGATAAAATATATATATGTATTTTATTATATTCTTACCTATAACTGCCACTTGCAATATCTTTATCGAACAGCTAAAATATTGCTCATTTAAATCAGGATATTCTTTAAAAGTAACACAATTATTACATACTTAAAAAATATTTTTAATAACATAATAGATGATATTGACAAAAGATATAATTTAGATAGAATATAATATATACGATAAATGAAATAAAAAAACAGGACTACATTTTAAAGATATTTATTTATAGACAACAAAATCTTTTAAACAAGGAGAAATAACTAAATAAGTGAAAACGTACCTAAAAACAAAATGCAGTAGTCATTCGATGGAAACCCTCTTGGAGAGCTACAGCAGCGAAGCGGAGGACGAACCTCCCAGTAGTAGCGAAGAATCGGAGCCCCCGGGTAAACCTGCCTCTAACAGATACCGTCTTTTTGGGGCTACCTCAGACCACGATTGGAACGATTGGAAATGGCAGTTCCGCAATCGTATCACTTCAGTTGAGCAATTAGCAAAGTATGTCCTGTTATCAGCCAAAAAGTATGCAGAAATCAGTGCCGTAGCAAAAATATATCCGCTATCTATTACTCCTTATTATTTATCGCTGATGGATATCAATGATCCTGAAGACCCTCTTGCCAGGCAGGCGATTCCTTCTATCCTTGAAATAACCGTTCAAACCACCGGCGTAGAAGACCCCCTTGAAGAAAAAAGGGATTCAGTAGTGCCCGGATTGATTCACCGCTATCCTGACAGGGTACTTATGGTGCTTACTGATATTTGCCCGATGCTGTGCCGTCACTGCACTCGCAAACGTGAATGGAGGAACGGAGACTGGATACGAACTCCGGAAGAAATAGGAGCAATGATCGGGTACATACGCGGGAATAAGAATATCAGGGATGTAATTATCTCCGGCGGTGATTGCCTGACGCTTTCTACGAAACAACTCGGGAGCGTAATCTCCAGGCTCAGACAAATAAATCATGTAGAAATAATACGTATCGGTACCAGGTTCCCTGTAGTTTTACCGCAACGTATCGATACCGAGTTTTGCGATATGCTATCCGAATACGGGCCGATATGGCTGAACACGCATTTTAATCATGTTAACGAGATAACACCCGAATCGGCTGCCGCCATAGACCGCATAATTCGCAGCGGTGTACCGGTAAATAATCAGTCTGTTTTACTGCGCGGAATCAACGATACCGTCGAAAAGCAGACTAAATTGTGCCAGGGCTTGTTACATATCAAAGTCCGTCCCTATTATCTCTTCCAGTGTGACGAAGTACAGGGAACAGACCACTTGCGCACTACTATAGATACCGGAGTTAAGATAATTGAAGGTATGAGAGGTTTTACTTCCGGGCTGGCAATCCCCAACTTCGCAGTCGACCTGCCTCAGGGCGGAGGCAAGGTTACACTGCAACCCAACTACGTGGTCGCCAGAACTGAAAAAGAAGTATTGTTCAGTAACTATCAGGGACATATTATTAATTGTCATAACCCCGCTGTAGAGCAGCCGGCTGAACCGCGTCCTGTATCCGAAGCGACCTTAGACAATCTTGTTTTTAATTTTTCGGAGGTAAGGGATGCGGATAGGGTTATCGTTTGATCTAAAACCGGATAAACCGCCGGTTAGTGTATTTATCGACGACTCCATGGAGGAATATGACTCCATGGAGACTGTTGAGTTAATCAAGACATCACTTAAAGCGAACGGGCATGATGTTGTTTCGCTGGGCGGGGGGAGTTCTTTCCTCGATAAAATCCGCAGTGAGCGTGTCGATTTTGTCTTCAATATTGCCGAAGGACAGGGCAATTACCGAAGCCGCGAATCCCAGGTTCCCTGCATTCTTGAAATGCTGGATATTCCCTACTCCGGTTCCGACCCGCTGTGCCTGGCTATCTGCCTGGATAAAGCCCTGACGAAGAAGATGGTCGCCACGGAGGGTGTTATCACGCCCAAATGGAAACTAATATCCGGCATAGAAGAAATTCACGATACAGACTGGAAGATTTTTTCCTTTCCATTGATGATAAAACCGGCACACGAAGGTTCCAGCAAAGGGGTCAGGCTGACCTCGGTAGTTATGAATATGAAGGAACTCGAAGCTGAAGCCAACCGACTCTTCGAAGGTTATAACCAGTCGGTCATGGTCGAAGAATTCATTAGCGGTGATGAGATCACCGTCGGCATGACAGGCAATTCACCTACTGAAGTATTAGGAATCATGCGAGTCCTACCGAGAAATAGAGTTGAACACTTCGTTTATTCACTGGAGGTCAAGCGAGACTACCTGAAGCTGATAGATTATGAATGCCCGCCGAAACTGGATACCGGTATTATAAAAAGATTGGAAGAAGCCAGCCTTAAAATTTTCAATATTCTTGGTTGCCGCGATTTTGCCCGCCTCGATTTCAGGCTGGGAAATAATGACACACCATATTTTATCGAGATAAATCCCCTCCCGGGACTGGGGAGCCACAGCGACCTGGTCATTATGGCAAAGATGCTGGGGATATATCACCCGGAATTGGTCAACAAGGTACTTACTGCGGCTGTTAAAAGGTATGCATTATGCCCGCAAGTATCACAATAATATACAACCAACCTGTTGCCAGCTACTATGACTTAAGACAGGAGCGGGCAGCAGAAGAGGGCGTACTGATTGAAGTAGCGGCAGTCGAAAAAGCACTACGGGAGCTTGGCTACAGGACTTCTAAAATCCCCCTGTCTCTACCAAAAGAACAGGCTTATTCAAAGCTCTCAGAAATAAAAGCTGATGCTGTTTTCAATCTGTTCGAAGGCTTTTGCGGTTTTCCTGAAACAGAAGCTGAAATAGTGGATAAACTGGAATGCCTGAGGATTCCATACACAGGGTCTCCGGCTTCAGCTCTCAGACTGGCGCTGGATAAATCCACCACAAAAAAGGTATTACATGAAGCAGGTATTAGAATACCTGATTTCCAGTTAATGGATGAAACAAATCTGAATTCCTTTAAACTTAACTTCCCATGCATCATTAAACCCAACGCCGAGGATGCCAGCCATAGCCTGACTGAAAAAAATGTGGTTTATGACTATGATTCATTAAAAGAAGTAGTTACACGGCTTAGCCGGATGTATAACAAAAAAGCCCTGGTGGAGGAATACATAGACGGGCGCGAATTCAACATTACCGTTATGGGGAATGACATACTGACCCCTCTGCCGATCTCCGAGATTTGTTTTTCACTGCCTGAAGGTATGCCCAGGATTTTAACATATGAAGCTAAATGGCTGACGGACAGCGTATATTACAGAGCGACTAAACCTCAGTGCCCGGCAAAAATAGACAGCATTACCAGAACAGATATCGTAGAAACTGCGCTGCAAACTTATTCAACTATAGGCTGCTGCGGCTATGCGCGGGTAGATATGCGTATGGACAATCTTGGTCATGTGTATGTAATAGAGGTTAACCCTAACCCGGATATCTCCCCTGATGCAGGCGCAAGCCTGCAAGCAAGAACCTGTGGCATGACCTATGCTAAATTTATTGATAAAATATTACAACTGGCAATGGAGAGAAGGATTGACTATTAAAATACGACCGCTTAAAAAAGAAGATAAGGCAGCATTATTGTTAATCCTTAAGAATACGCCGGAGTTTACACCGGATGAAGTAATAATAGCCGAAGAGGTTGTCGATGGCTCGCTGGATAAACCCGAGACATCCGGATATTTCTCGCTGGGAGCCGAAACTGAAACAGGCGCTTTTGCCGGCTTTATCAGCTATGGGCTTATTCCCTTAACACAAAGCTCCTGGGACCTTTACTGGCTGGCAGTTGACCGTAAGCAACAGGGAAAAGGAACAGGCACCGCCCTGTTAAAGGCTGCCGAAGAACAAATAATTAAAGCCGGAGGGAAGATGTCATTTATAGAGACATCTTCCAGGGAACAGTATGGGAAGACACGTCATTTTTATATTACGAATGACTATGTAGAGATCTGCAATATTGCCGATTTTTATGCCCCGGGAGATGGAAAGATCGTTTACCGGAAAAAACTGGCTTGCTAGTTCCGTCCAAATGATATCTAAACACATACTCAGGGAACTTAGTTGATACCGGATAATTAATATTTTCCCCTTTTTTATGTTGACATATCAAATATCCGAGTGTTATCATCAAACCGAGTGTTTTATAAATTGACATGTACACACGTTAATTTCACCTGCTGAATTAACATCACATTCATATAAAAAAGTGAATATATAATATTTAGTGAATAAAACTTCCTTATTAAATATGCAACCCGAACCCGATTTTTACGTTTTATATTAATAGATATTATGTGTCCGATTTTGAGCCAGGCATGTTAAAAAAAATACAGTGCGAACCCCTACGGAAGTTCACGCAAGGAATTTATAGATTAGCCCAAAAGCCCCAATTCTGGGTTGTTATACATGTTATTCTTTTTCTTGTCATCTTCACGTTTTTAACCTGGAAATTTTATGAAGCTCCTACTCCCGGAGCCATTGAAAAAATAGTCGCTACCAAGATACTCGAAGGTCAAATTCCGTATATCGATTTCGAATCTGAATATCCTCCCATAGCACTAATTCTTTTTATAATACCTGCATTATTCGCTAAAACCCTGCCTCCCTATTACATAGCTTTTACCATAGAGATGCTGCTCTTCGATCTATTGGCAATTGCCCTAATTATTTACATCTCCAAACGTATCAATATGTCAAAAGTAAGGACGCTGACCGTTTATACCCTGCTTATGGCAATAACAGCCGGGCCGATAGTTACACAGCGTTACGACCTGCCGGCTGCAGTGATGGTGCTGGCAGCGGTAGCAGCTTTTATAGCCGGGAAAAACAAGACCTCGTGGGGTATAGTTGCAGTGGGTGTAATGGCCAAGATCTTTCCTGTTGTTGTCGCTCCGTTCTTTGCCATCTGGCTTATTATTAAAAAGCAATATAAACAACTGGCCCAGGGTATAGCTGTTTTTTTGGGTGCCATTTTAATAATAGCTCTTCCTTGGTTAATTGTAGACGCCGGATCTTTTTGGACTATGGTGTCCTACCATTTAGATCGCGGGTTGCATGCCGAAAGCACTTACGGCTCGTTTATAATACTCGGACAACTATTTAAATGGACCACAGTTGATTATGATTTTACCTACGGGTCGTTTAACATCGATTCTGTACTGGCGGATAATTTTGCCAGCGCTTCCTTCTATGTAATGGCAGGGGCTTTCCTTGTAATATGCCTGATCTTTGCTTACCAGCTGTATAAAAAACAAAAGGCTATAACCAACATAGAACTCAATCGTGTAGAAACAGAAACCCTGCTTATAAGATATGCCGCTATCGCAGTCCTGACTTTCTTAATCTTCAATAAGGTCTTTTCCGCCCAGTATATGATCTGGGTCTGTCCATTGCTGCCTTTAATAAGCATACGCGGCAATAATATCATGGTCCTCCTGGCGTTAATTGCCGGGGCTTTATCCATATATATTTATCCGCTCAATTACGAGCAATTCGAATATTACGAGACGGCTCCGGTTATCATAATGGCTGTCCGTAATTTGCTGGTAATCGCTATTTTTATAATAGCATTTTTCCCGGCCAAACGGAATGCAATGCAGATGACACAAAAACAATTAGACGGACTGTAATATCTTCACTTTTGTCCTTTAACAAGGCTAATTCCCCCCTTATTATAAAACAAAGCCCACGAATAAACGTATCCATGGGCTTTGTTTTACTTCTCTTGTTGTCAAAAGAACTTCGCTAATATCAATTCTGAAACAGGTCAAGCCCTCGACCATTAGTACAGCTTAGCTGAACGCCTTACGACGCTTACACACGCTGCCTATCAAACAAGTAGTCTACTTGCGGTCTTACCTCTGGCGAACCAGAGTGGGAAATCTAATCTTGAGGCCGGCTTCGCACTTAGATGCTTTCAGCGCTTATCCGAACCAGACTTGGCTACCCAGCGATGCCCCTGGCGGAACAACTGGCACACCATTGGTCTGTCCCTTTCGATCCTCTCGTACTAGAAAGAGACCCTCTCAAATTTCCGAACGCCCACAACGGATAGAGACCGACCTGTCTCACGACGGTCTGAACCCAGCTCGCGTGCCGCTTTAACCGGCGAACAGCCGGACCCTTGGGACCTTCTCCAGCCCCAGGATGCGACGAGCCGACATCGAGGTGCCAAACCTTCCCGTCGATGTGAACTCTTGGGGAAGATAAGCCTGTTATCCCCGGGGTAGCTTTTATCCGATAAGCCACGGCCCTTCCACACGGAACCGTGGGATCACTTTGCCCGACTTTCGTCCCTGCTCGACTTGTAAGTCTCACAGTCAAGCTCCCTTATGCCAATACACTCTACGGGTGATTTCCATCCACCCTGAGGGAACCTTTGGGCGCCTCCGTTACTGTTTAGGAGGCGACCGCCCCAGTCAAACTACCCACCAGACAATGTTCCTCAGCTTGCTCTGAGGTTAGAGTCTAGAATCACTAAGAGTGGTATTTCAACGTCGACTCCACCGAGGCTAGCGCCCCAGCTTCACAGTCTCCCACCTATCCTACACATAATAAGCCCAGACCCAATGCCAAGTTGTAGTAAAGCTCCACGGGGTCTTTTTGTCCAGTTGCGGGAAACCCGCATCTTCACGGGTATTTCAATTTCGCCGAGTCCCACGTTAAGACAGCGTCCAAGTTGTTACACCATTCGTGCGGGTCGGAACTTACCCGACAAGGGATTTCGCTACCTTAGGACCGTTATAGTTACGGCCGCCGTTCACTGGGGCTTCAGTTCAAAGCTTTGCTTGCGCTGACCTCTCTCCTTAACCTTCCAGCACTGGGCAGGTATCAGCCCCTATACATCAGCTTACGCTTTAGCAGAGACCTATGTTTTTGTTAAACAGTCACTTGGACCCATTTAGTGTCACCTTCAAAGAAGGCACCCCTTATCCCGAAGTTACGGGGCTAGATTGCCGAGTTCCTTAACGTAGGTTATCTCGATCGCCTTGGGACATTTATCCCTACCTACCAGAGTCGGTTTGCGGTACGGGCGCTGCTATTTCAACGGTAACGAGGCTTTTCTTGACGGTATGGCGTCAGTTGAATCGCATCGAGTTTCCTCTCAACTTCCCCCCACTTTCAGCTATAATATCCGGAGTGGATTTGCCTGCCCCGGCTTCACCTATAGTGGACGACACACCATGTCCAATGGGTATGCTCAACCTAACCTTCCGTGTCCCCCCTTTACCTCCATAACAGCGGTACGGGAATAATAACCCGTTGTCCATCGCCTACGCTTCACAGCCTCGGCTTAGGCCCGACTAACCCTACGCGGATTAACCTTGCGTAGGAAACCTCAGGTATTCGGCGGATATGTTTCTCGCACATCTTGCGCTACTCATGCCGACATTCTCACTTCTCTCCGCTCCACAGCTGTTTACACAACTGCTTCACTGCAAAGAGAACGCTCCCCTACCCCTCCTGTCAAAGACAGAAAGCCATAGCTTCGGTAATATACTTAGCCCCGTTGAGTTGTCGGCGCAGTATCACTCAACCAGTGAGCTGTTACGCACTCTTTAAAGGATGGCTGCTTCTGAGCCAACCTCCTGGCTGTCTATGCAATCCAACTTCCTTTTCCACTTAGTATATTCTTAGGGACCTTAGCTGATGGTCTGGGCTGTTTCCCTCTCGACTACGGAGCTTAGCCCCCGCAGTCTCACTCCCAGGTTGTTAGCTAATGGCATTCGTGGTTTGGTTAGATTCAGCAAGATACTCTCTCACCTAGTCTATCCAGTGCCCTACCTCCATTAGCAAATACCTGAGGCTGCACCTAGATGCATTTCGGGGAGAACCAGCTATCACCGAGTTCGTTTGGCATTTCACCTCTACCCACAGTTCATCCGATAACTTTGCAACGTTAACCGGTTCGGACCTTCACTTCGAGATTATCGAAGCTTCATCCTGACCATGGGTAGCTCACCCGGCTTCGGGTCTAATCTATGCAACTAACGCCCTATTCAGACTCGCTTTCGCTGTGGCTCCGCAACTTAATTGCTTAACCTGCTACATAGATTAACTCGTCGGCTCATTCTTCAATAGGCACGCCATCAGTCGCCCGAAGGCAACCTCTGACTGCTTGTAGGCACATGGTTTCAGATCTATTTCACTCCCCTCCCGGGGTGCTTTTCACCTTTCCCTCACGGTACTAGTTCACTATCGGTCATCAAGAGTATTTAGCCTTACCCTGTGGTC
>JAQTVR010000030.1 GCA_028706995.1 Dehalococcoidales bacterium | reverse complement strand
TAATGCCCTAAAACAGTAAAGCACATGCAACTATATGGCAGTAAGAACGTTATATAAGAGGATACTAACGGAATAAGACAAGGATAAACTAAAATATATTATTAGAGGGGTCCACATGGCACAAAAAGAAATAGTCAGAATAAGGGGACTAACCAAGAGATTCGGTTCTGCATCCTCAGGCATTATCGCAGTAAACAACCTGGATATTGAAGTTCACCAGGGTGAGATATTCGGTTTCCTGGGACCCAACGCTTCGGGAAAAACGACGACCATAGGAATGCTGCTGGGACTAATTAAGCCGACCTCGGGGACTATCGAGCTTTTCGGGGAGGAAACGGGTCGAAATCTTCCCGTTCTACTAAAACGCACCAGCGCCGTATTGGAAAGCTCCTCTTTTTACCCTAACCTTTCAGGCTATGACAACCTTAAAATCTTTACCAGGACCATAGGCAATATTGATAACAGCCGCATTGACGAGGTGCTCAATACAGTAGGTTTGAGCAAAAGAGCTAAATCGAAGGTAAGAACATATTCATTAGGTATGAAGCAGCGTTTGTCCGTAGCTACGGCTTTGCTTAACGATCCTGAACTAATTATAATGGACGAACCTGCCAACGGTCTCGATCCCTCGGGAATAATAGAGTTCAGGGAACTTGTAAAGTCCCTCGGAGAGCAGGGGAAAACTATATTCCTTTCCAGTCACCTCCTGCATGAGGTCGAACAGATATGCGACCATGTAGCCATCATAAATAAGGGCAGGTTCCTCGCACAGGGATCAGTCGATGAATTGCTTCACCGGGGGAAAATGTTACAACTGCATGTATCGGACCCGGATGCTGCATCTTCATTACTAATGAACTTGGACTGGGTAAAAACTATAGAGACAGACGATAGCCACATTTTTATAGAAGTCCCCCAAGAAAAAGCAGCTGATATAAACATCATATTGGTAAATGGAGGCATTCGAGTTTCCGAGATGAAAATGTCTGAAAACTCGCTCGAAGACTTCTTCCTTGATGCCATAGATGGAATATCCCGGGAAACGGAGGCTAAAAATGCTTAGACTCATAGGCGTAGAACTATCCAAGCTGAAGAAAAGGTGGATGATATATGTATTGCTCATCGCTTGGCTAACTATCATGGTATTACCGCTGATAGCTGATTATTCCAACTACAAGAACATATTGGCAAGCCACCCGGAAATAGAGGACATGGACATCGAAATAACCGGCGATGAAAACCAGGGGATAATTATTATTTCTGAGGGCGGAACCCTACAGAACGACCAGAAACTGAACATGATGGCAACACAGGCTGCCTATGTAAAAGCACGTTTCAGTCTTCCCAACTCGATGAGTAACATATTCACCAGCCTTGCAGGACTGGGGCCGATACTGATTATCATACTGGTTGCTTCGGCTGTAGGCTCAGAGTATAGATGGGGAACAGTACGCCAGATGCTAATCAAGGGTACAGGCAGGGAAGGATTCCTCAGCTCTAAACTCCTTGGCATTGGCATAGTCGTGATCATCGGGACCATTATTGCCCTGTTATCCGGCTTCATTATCAGCCTTATTATGACAAGCCAGATCAAGGAAGGTATAAGTTGGGACTTCCTCAATCTCAATTTCGCCGGCTATATGCTTTCGTCACTCGGAATCCTGCTTTTAACACTTCTTATATATTTCTCTATTGCTATTTTATTCACTATATTGTTTCGCTCAATCACCGCAGGCATGGTGATAGGTATAGTTTTCATATACGTCGATACTATCATGGTTGCCCTGCTCACTTATGCCAACAATTGGCTGGCAGATATCGCTCCCTATACGATCGGCCATAATATACAGAAACTGGCAAGCTTGTACAGCTACAACGCACAGAGTACCGATTTATGGTTGCAGCCTGTATTAATTCTTGCAGCTTATTGTATTTTATTCTTGGCGGGGGGATTTTATGCTTTCCGCAGGCAGGATATGACGGCGTGATGATAAAAAAAGAGGAATAAAATATGGAATAACTGCTTACGGAGGCTGAGATAGTACGGATGATTTTATTGCCAAAGTCAATGCCGTTGATAGAGTTTAGACAATCCCGTCTAATGCTGCCATGACGTTGCGGCGAGGGTTATGAACAATCATAGCCGGTGAATTCACCCGGTATGGCATATTAAAGTTGAATCCTTACTAACAAGAGGGTAAAATATCTATTAACGCCGGGGTGGCGGAACTGGCAGACGCAGCGGACTTAAAATCCGCCGGAGCAATCCTTGTGGGTTCGAGTCCCTCCCCCGGCACCACGGTTCCCTTGACAGGGAGTAATTAACATTCAATGCAAGAGTCGGCCTAAAATTCTGATATATGTCCTTTATAATATTTCAGTCTGTCCCGCGAAGACGCTCATATCGTTTAAAAGCATGACCACGCAACTATGCAACGATTTACAATTCACACGAGAATGATAGAACGCATACATCCTGAATCAGGATTTCTTTTTCCTGGTGATAAAAGTTTTCTTCCACCATGAAACCTTGGGTGCCGTCAGGAGTTTCAACTGTTTTAGCTGACTTTCAAGGTTCCTGATGCGCTCTGTGGCTATACCCAATTGAGCAGCCATCGTAATGTTTTTATCCTGCATCTCTTTAAAGAAATCAATACTCAAGGCAAAGGTTTGTCCAGGGTTTTGTATAGGGCTTTGTGTAGTCGTCGCCTGTTTTTCTTCGTTCTCCTGGGTGTCTTCATCTTCGGGTTGGAGATCTGTGGGCAGGTCCAAAATGCGATATTCTTCGCCGAAATGACCTACTATCAATTCAGCCTGGATTTTCCCGGATTTAATATAGCGCCTGATAGTCCTTGTGGATACTCCCAGTGTCTTAGCAGCCTCGGCTATATTCATCCCTTGATTTCTCATAAGCATTGACAAGTGTATAGACATTTTTAATTTTTGTCAAGGGGAAGCAGGGCATCCTGCTGATCAAATAATAAACGCCGAGGCTGGACCTATTGTGAAAAATAGATCCAGCCTCGTGTTAGTTTTTCCGGATTATTTGGTAAAGGCCTATCCTTTGCCGATTTTGAACATTTTGGTGCTGCAGACAGGGCAAACACCCTGGGTTGCCGGGCGGCCATTCTTCATGGTGATCGCCTTGGCATTCTTCATTTCTTTCTTGGCGCGACACTTCATACAATATCCTTGCATTGGTTCCTCCCTTTTTGGTGATTTGTAGCTAGGATAAACTATAGCTAGGTATAATGTCAAGTATTTATCAATGAAAAATCGAGTTTTTTATGTATATACGTAAAAATAATTAGAAATTAGTACTATTATAGGATATAAAACGGATTATTTATTATTCGGACTAGTTTCTTATGACAGGAGACATCGGTAATAAAAGGGTCTTGCCTGGTTTGCGCTTCAGATAAGATTTAGTATAGTTAACAGGGAAAGAATAGACTACCTGGGCTTTGGGATGTTCCAGGCAGAAGAGGAATATACCAACGGTCTGCGATTTAGTGCCGAACGGACCTATGACCATGTTAAAGGAATCGCGTATCTCGTGATATATGTCCTCCAGCACATCCCGTGCCGAATGAGGATCGTCAGGAGGAACATCCCTTAGTTCAACATTAGACTGTGAAAGAAGGGAAGTATTATTATTGCGGGCATATTCAAGATATTCTGGGTTTTGACTTCGCGGCGGATTGGTAATCAGCGCAATAGTCCTTGCCGGATTAAAATGTTTCCACACGGTAAGCGAGCGTTCAGGTTCGAAACCCAAAAATAGCACCAGCACCGTTTGTTTATCGAAAGAAACAGTTCCGAAGAAATTATGCACGGTAGAAATTTGTTCTACCCCGCGGGTAAGTTTGGTAGGGGAGTAGTTCTGCGTAGTATGAATAATACGCGGTATTCCAAGGTTATGTTCTGCAACAAGGAAATAAAGCAGTTCCAGCAGGTATATCTTGGTAAAACCGCTGATATCGATGGTAATATAAGAATCATCGGTGTCTTTAGGATGGCAACGGTTCCATATATTCTTGAGCTGGCTGATACCTTCAATAGGATCGTCACGCTGACATCTTATGACAAAAACACCCTCGGATGTCCTTCTCCCCAATTCCGATTGCAGTTTAAACATATTCCCTTCGACCTGCTGCTGGTAAAAAGGCTCTTCTATGACGAATATTATGCTGAATCGCACACGAAAGCTGGTCCCCGTCTTCAATGCGCCCTGTAAACACCGGTCTTCGAAACTGGCACAACAAATAAAAAGATCATCGGGACCGTATTCATTCAGCCTGGTTAGATTTTCAATTTCGATTGGTTCGTCGTGCGCCTTCATTGACTCCAACCCTTCAATGTACCTGACCTAGCTTCGTTTAAAAACTTCGATATTTACTATAAACACATATAAGGATATTGTCAATTTTTTATCGTCCTGTTCTGTCTATTTTATTGAAAAAAGCTGTCAAAAGGTCTCCGGCAATCGGGAAATATATACGATGAAATTAATTATTCATTATCATTGGTACCACATCTAGCAATACCGGGTAAAAACAATTATAATAACCCAGTACTTAATTACTAGTGAATATTTGTATTTCTGTATAAAGAAAAAAAAGAAGAGGAGTTTTCCTGAATGTTCGAGATTACTGCACCTAGTTTAATAATAGCCGGAATAATAAGTATCTTTATAGGCATTATTATTATGGTATGGCCTAAGATAATTATATATGTCATTGGGATATGGTTTATTTTAATAGGGGTGCTTGCCATACTATTCGCTTTAAACTAATTCTATGTATTACTTTGCCTACGGTACTAATCTAAATAAAAAACAGATGGCGGAGAATTTCCCCAAGAGCCAGCCGAAGTTCATTGCCACCCTGTATAACTACCGGTTGATATTTACCGGCTGGTCAAGGCAATGGCACGGTGGCACCGTAACTTTGAAACACTCCAATGGGGACAAGGTGCGGGGAGCGGTGTATGAAATGCCGGATACCGAATGGGGGCGTCTCGATAAATTTGAAGACTGCCCCGGTAATTATGAAAGATTAAAGGTCGTCCTAAACGACGAAGACGGGGAGCCTGTAGAAGCCTTTACTTATATCAAAAAAAGACAAATGCAAATGGATGAATCGAAACCTTCAACTGAATACCTCAAGATAATCCAGCAGGGTTACAAGGATTGGCGACTTATCTAGCCTGTATAAAGATGCCATGGACATTCCATTTGACAATGTTTAGACAATGGATTGACAAAATTGCTAACTATAATGCCATGATACCAGATTAATAGTATTTTACATAATATATGCTCTAAAAACCTGATTGCTATTGCTTTTTAAGGCCATCCCTGTTTTAATATCTAATAATAAGTAGTATCTGCTAAATAAAGGGGAGATAAAGTGAATAATTTTAAATTAAAAGTGAATAAAAGAAATATACTGGGCAAACATACGAATTCCCTTCGACAGAAAGGTATAACACCGATTCACATTTTCGGGCATAACGTCGAATCCCTGACACTGGAATGCGATAGCGCCGAATTAAAAAAGGTTATCAGTATGGGAGGAACCACAAGGATCATTCAAATCGATATAGAAAAAGAAAAACAACCCAGAAGCGTGTTTATTCATGAAATTCAGCGCAATCCGATCAGCGGGCAAATTTTGCATGTTGATTTCTACCAGGTTGATAAAAAGGTAAAGATGACGGCAGAGATACCCATCATCTTTACCGGCGAGTCCATGACATCTAAATCTAAAGGATATATTATCGAACATCTACTAACCCATTTGGAAATCGAGACTTTCCCTGATAAAATGCCGCCTCATGTCGAGATTGACATCAGCCGCTTGAAAGAAGTGGGAGATACAATCCATGTTAAGGATATCAACCTCGGTCCGGATATTTCCATTACCTCTGATCCTTACCAAATGATAGTAAAAATCAGTAAGATAAAAGCTTCGGCAGAAACTGAACCGGTAGCTCCAAAAGTGGTTGAAGAAGTCAAGACGACTACTGAAACTGAAACCACAGTTAAAGAGGAAAGCAAATAAATAAGACCAAGTTTAATAGTAACCCATGAAAAACGTGAATTCGGAGCTTTCAGCGGCGGTTAACGTCAATAATATCTCCAAAACCTACGGGAAGAAAACCGTAGTCAATGATGTTTCTTTTACTGTAGAACAAGGGGAAATTTTCGGGCTTATTGGACCCAATGGCGCCGGTAAGACGACCGCTATCCGCATGATGATGGATATCATCAAACCCGATTCCGGGTATGTTTATATTCTTGGGGAAAAACTAAAAGAGAAAACCAAGAACAGAATCGGCTACCTCCCCGAGGAACGTGGACTGTATAAAAAACAAACCGTCATAGACACCATGAGATATATGTCGTCTCTAAAAGGAGTAACAGCAGATGATACCCGCTTAGAAATGCTGTTAAAACGCGTGGGTATGTTACCTCATAAAAACAAGAAAATAGAGGAAATAAGCCGCGGAATGGGGCAGCTTATCCAGTTCCTTGTGACCATTATCCATAACCCGGATCTGATCATATTAGACGAACCTTTTTCCGGACTGGACCCGGTTAATACCGAACTGCTGAAGGATTTAATTACCGAATTGAAAAATCAGGGGAAGGCGATTATATTCAGCACCCATCAGATGAACCAGGTGGAAGAGCTCTGCGACCGTCTGTTTATGATAAACAAAGGAAGCAAAATGCTCTATGGCAATCTTGCAGAGATAAAACAGGAATACCGTGACAACTCCGTGTTTATAAATTACGAAGGAGATATCTCCAGACTGAACGGAGTTATCAGCAGCCGTCAGAAAGATAAATATACCGAGTTTTTCCTAGATGAAAAAACCACCCCGTATGATATCTTACAACAACTTATAGACAAAAGATTTACCGTCAACTTTTTTGAAGTAGGAACTCCCAGCCTTAACGAGATATTCCTACGAATTGCGGGTGGAAATAATGAATAAGACATTAACCATATTGAAACATGAGTTTTTAAATACACTGAGAAGAAAATCATTTCTCCTTATGACACTCGCATTTCCGTTATTGGGAATATTAGCCATAGTAGGCTATCAGATAATCAGCGGATTAGATAATACAGTCCCTGTCGAAGAAACGGTAGTGATAGGCTATGTCGACCAGACAAACAGTTTTAACAATTACGCTAATCAAGAGAAGATTATATTAGTATCCCAGCCAGACCATGAGACAGCTTTTGGAGCCATGACCAGTGGAGAAATCAGCCAGTACTTCATTATCCCCGAGGATTATTTAGCCACGGGGGTTATCATCAGATACACGCTCGATAGGGAAATGGATATCCCCGGTAATGTAGCAATGGCAATAAGGGAATTCTTAGTCAACAATCTGTTGACAGGACAGGTGGACAGCGCTATTATAGAACGTGTGGCATACCCCATGTCACTGAGCAGTATTACACTTGACAGCGATGGACAGATATCCACGAACCAGGGAGGGTTCGGCGCTTTTGTCCTTCCTTATATTTTCAGTTTATTGTTGATTATGGCAATCTTTACTTCTTCGGGCTTTTTACTGCAAGGATTAGGAGAAGAAAAAGAGAATCGTGTCATGGAAATACTGCTGTCTTCTGTATCACCAAGGCAGCTTATCGCCGGTAAAGTGCTGGGACTGGGCGCCGCCGGTTTGGTCCAGATAGTAATATGGCTGGTTTCCGCCAGATACCTGGCAAACATGGCTTCCTCGAGCATCGGAGGAGTTTTGAGCTCACTAAGTATACCGACGGACTTTTTGATAATCAGCCTTATATATTTCATACTGGGGTATCTGCTTTTTGCAGTCATCATGGCAGGAGCCGGTTCTATAGGCGCTACCGCCCGTGAAAGCCAGCAACTATCCGTTGTCTTTACACTTACGGCTGTCGTTCCATTTTACTTTATTATGCCAATCATGGAGAATCCCAATGGCACAATTTCACAAATATTCACCTTTATTCCCTTTACCGCCCCGATAACAGTAATTATGCGAATGGGAATTGCCGAAATACCTTTATGGCAATTTGCGATAAGCATAACTATAATGATTGTCACCATAATCGGGTTGCTCTTCATCGTCGCCAAGATTTTCCGTACTTTCCTGCTGATGTACGGCAAAACGCCTAAGATCAGTGAAATCTTTAAATATCTGAGACAGGCTTAGACAAAAAAGCAAAGAATTCAGATGATGCTGGATTTATATGATGGTATCAATAAAACTAAGCAGGCACTTCCAATCGGCTTAATGCTTTCTTAGTTTTATAATGTCAGTCATAAGACACGATGAGAGTTGTACCCGTTGCTGTTTAGAGAACTGCTTCCTGACAAGACCACCGATATATTGTCCTGCGGCGAAGTCGGCCACAAAGACAGGCAAAAGAAGCCAGTTCCATCCGAGCAACAAGAACCGCAGGCCGATGGCAATAAGCACAGATATATGTATAGCGGCAATCCATTGAATAGTAAATTTTTGTGTATTCACCCGCCAATAACCAAATGCTATATTAATTATGAGTATAGATATAATCGCTGTCGCAATATGCATACTTCAATTCTCTAATGTTATTAACATAATACCCCAATTTTATTAGCCTTGTCCAGTAACAATAATTAGTAAATATACTTAATTTTATCCTTTTATCGACAAAATATAAACCAGTGCCGATTGCTATTATTTTCCTCTATCCAAAGTGTAACTCCTTGCTCTGCGAAAATCAATACCTGTTTAATTACAAGCTAAACGCAACCAGTTATAATAGCATTTGCGAGGTAAAAGTTAGGGCTTTGGTCCATGTGCACGTAAGAGCATCGCAAGATGCCTCCGAGTGGGTATACGTGCACCGACTTTTGCCTCGCAGCTAAGTAGATGCCGCCCGCGAGGGGGCTTTCCATACTCCGCCCCCTTAAAGACAGCATTGAACAATAAGGAGTCACTTATGCACGTGAAGACCATCTTCTTGCTCCCTCCGGTATGAGTTTCAGCCGTAGCGGTTGAATTTCTGTATCCCGCCAATTGTTAGAACAATAGCTGCAACTTAGTTCAGTCATCCATATGCTCCTGATACTATTTTCTTATGAGCTAACCTTCAACTGCTCCATTGCAGCCTGTAAAGTATTTTATAAGGAACAATTATGATAGATAAAGATGTTAAATCCAAACTTATGACCTTGAAGGAAGTTGCTGATTATTTAAGGGTTACGGAAAGGACGATCCACAAACTGCTGGATAAAAAAGCTATTCCGGCTGTCAAAGTAGGCAGCTTATGGAGATTCGATAGCGATGTCGCACAGATCGTAAACAACTTTGTGCGAATTTCGAGATAGTAACCGAGTCAGGGTGTTTGGGAAACAGGTTTAACAGGACGATCTGTAGAGATTACTAATCGCCTCCGGCAGGCCAGCATGACGATAAGCGTTTGAAGCACCATCCCGGTTCTGCTATTATCTTTTTGAGATGATTATCGATTTTCATACCCATATATTCCCGCCGCAGGTAAAAAAAGACCGTCAGCGCTATGTTGACAGCGATCCCTGCTTTGCCATGCTTTACGACAATCCCAAAGCTAAACTTATAACAGCCGAAGAGTTGATAAGCAGTATGGACATGTCAGGTGTCGACATCTCGGTGGTGCAGAATATCGGCTGGACGACACACGAACTGTGTGTCGAGACAAACGATTATATACTCGAATCTATAAACCGATATTTCGACAGGCTTGTCGGTTTTTGCAGTGTCCAGCCCTTATCCCTCGAACCGGCTATTAAAGAAATCGAGCGCTGCGCTGCAGGAGGTATAAAAGGGGTAGGGGAGATAAGGCCGGACATACAGATGCTCGACCTGGGTGACGAAGAGATAATGAAGCCCTTTGTCCAGGCTCTGATAAATTATAAGATGATACTACTCACTCATACATCGGAGCCGGCAGGACACCAGTATCCCGGCAAGGGGAGAGTCTCTCCAGAAGTTCTTTATCCCTTCATCACAAGCTATCCTGAGCTGACAATAGTCTGTGCGCACTGGGGGGGAGGTTTGCCATTCTATACCCTGATGCCGGAGGTAGAAATAGCCCTCAAAAAGGTTTATTTCGACACCGCGGCGTCGCCTTTCTTATACAATC